>NZ_JBDOHS010000040.1:0-1149 GCF_039832105.1 Dorea sp. YH-dor226
TCCGGCATCGAGCTCTATGTTACGGAAAACAATCCTAAAACCCTCAATGCTCTGATCCGAAAGCTGAAAGCTTATTACAAAGATAACCCTGATGTTGATCCTTATAAGATGGCTTACGGTCTTATGCCTTCACAGGCGGCATCCTGTCCCGAAGCAAAGCAACAATACATCAATGGGCATTTCTGCTATGCTGATAAATTTGCCATCCTTACCAATGGTCTGGGTATCATCCGGCATATCTCTTTTCTGGATGATGACTTTAAAGCAGCTCATCCGGAAATGACGGTAGAAAAGAAATCTGATTCTCCCGATGAAGATAAGTCCATCGGGGATGCAACTTCCCTGAAACCTGTGCTTTCCGATTTCTTTTTCCTGCACCCGGACTTCCATCCGGATACTTTTCTGGGTGATTCTTCTTTTGATACCATCGAAACCTATGGGATGCTGTTGAATGACTTTCATTTTTCCAAGGCTCTGATTCCTTACAACCCTAGAAATGAAAGCAATCTCAAAAAAGTCGGATATAACGAATACGGCTATCCTACCTGCCCGGGTGACCCTTCTCTTGCCATGAAGTATTGTGGTGTCACCCGTGAAAATGGACGTGCTGATCGTGTCAAATGGATTTGTCCCAAAGTTCACATGGTAAAGGGTAAATATGTCTGCGACTGCAAAGAGCCTTGTTCTACCGCCACCAAAGGACGAACCACTTATACATACGAAAATCTAGATTTTCGCATGTTTCCCGGAATTCAAAGAGATTCCGAAGAATGGGATTCCCTTTACAAAATCAGAACCATTGTGGAACGTGCCATCGACCATCTAAAAATCAACATGTGTGTTGCTGGAAGGAAATCCAGAAACCACATCACCACAAAAGCGGATGCTTTTCTTGCAGGGATTGCAAGCCAGCTTACCGTCATTGTCGCCCACAGCATGAATTGTCCACAATACATCCGAAGTTTGAAACCTTTAATTGCCTGAAAAAGTATTCGATTGTCATAGTTCATTTATGGGCTTATTAAAGTACGCCCCATATCTGATGATTTATGTCAATTCAGAAACCATTCTGAATAATGACCGTTTTTTCTCTCCTTATATGAGGAGAGTTATCCACATCATAGAAAAAAATCATTTAACAATTACCTA
>NZ_JBDOHS010000041.1:0-1083 GCF_039832105.1 Dorea sp. YH-dor226
ACCACTGTACCATGCGGTACCGTGGTCTTATGCGGTATTAGCAGTCATTTCTAACTGTTATCCCCCTGTATGAGGCAGGTTACCCACGCGTTACTCACCCGTCCGCCGCTCAGTCAAATGAATCTTCATCCGAAGAATCAGGTTCAAGTGCTTCGCTCGACTTGCATGTGTTAAGCACGCCGCCAGCGTTCATCCTGAGCCAGGATCAAACTCTCGTTAAAAAATCTCAAATCTGCTGTTACACAGATCCAAAATCAAGTTCGCTCCAGTTCAAGAAAACTACTAGCTTTCTTATCCCTTTTACTGTTATTAGGTTGACATTTTCATGTCTTCGTTCTGAATTTTTCTCTTAAGAAATCTTCAGGGTTGTTGTCTATTGTTTAATTATCAAGGTTCTTTGTTGCCATTTGCGACAGCCATATTAGAATACCATATGTTCTGTCGTTTGTCAACAACTTTTTTATTTTATTTTTTCTTTCGACTTTTGTTTTTCGAAAGCTTTTCTATAATACCATACTCATTTTTTTCAGTCAAGTGTTATTTTGACTTTTTTCAACATTTTCCGGTATTATATTCACCGTAAAACTACATCCATTATCCAGACTGTTTTCCGGCAACGGAGAAAGAGGGATTTGAACCCTCGCGCCGCTATTAACGACCTACTCCCTTTCCAGGGGAGCCCCTTCGGCCAGCTTGGGTATTTCTCCAGATACTGCTCGAGTACATTCATATAAAAAACTACCAGCTTTCTACTTGGTAGTTTTTAAGCGGAGAGGGTGGGATTCGAACCCACGCGCCCTCTCGGACAAACGGTTTTCAAGACCGCCTCGTTATGACCACTTCGATACCTCTCCATGTATTCAATTTTTATCGCATCAACTCAGCGACATGTTGTATTTTATCACACAACCTGTCGCCCGTCAATATCTATTTTTTATTTTTGTTATTTTTTCTTCAAAAATCTCATTTGTAAAACTTACTTCCACCCCTAACTAACCTGATGTGGAACTTACTACTTCCAAACATCAGGTATGGAAATTACTTATTCTTAATGCTATCTTATTCCTGTTCATCCATCTCTAA
>NZ_JBDOHS010000005.1:0-9538 GCF_039832105.1 Dorea sp. YH-dor226
GGAAGTATCAAAGGTAAGGATCTGAGCCAGAGAAGAATCAATCTGCTGACAAATGGGTTCAGTATAATCAACCATTTGTTGAAACATGAGATCAAGGTGGTCAGCAAAGTCCAGTTTAAAGCGTGTAAACAAAGGTGGATCAGGGACTTTGGAAAAACCGCAGAAATCCCGAAGTTCTTTGCAGAGATTCAATAAGAGTATCAGCAGGGAAACCGTGGGGATAGAAAAGATTTTTTGCAGGATGAGAGCAGAAAGGAAACCGGTAAGCGGATAATCTCTTTTGCGACCAAGATGCTGATAAAAAGCGTTATAAAAAGTTTGAGGAATAAAAAGAGAAATATCAAAATGCTGCTCCAGAAGTTGAAAAAAGGAAGGAACATCATCCACAAACATGTCCTTGCAGTCTGAAAAAGTATCTTTAAGTGAAAGCTGATGATAATTATTAGCCATAAATTTTTTCTCCTCTCGTGTGTGGGATGTTTGTGTGGTTACTTATATTTTACCATGAGTGGAGAGAAAATTTATATATAAACAGCGAGAAAACCCAGTAAAATCAATGGGTTGCGGCATTTAACAAATGCCTAAGAAGGGAATAAAAAGGAGAGAAAAATGGAAGAGCAGTGTTTTGCATTGTTGATTGACGCAGATAATGTGTCAGCAAAGTATATCAAGCCGATACTGACAGAATTGTCAAAGTACGGGGTGATCACATATAAAAGAATCTATGGTGACTGGACCAGCACACAGCATTCCAGCTGGAAGGATGAGCTTCTGACCAACTCCATCATGCCGATCCAGCAGTTCAGCTATACGCAGGGTAAGAATTCCACAGATTCTGCAATGATCATAGATGCAATGGATATCCTGTATACGAATGATGTTGACGGATTCTGTATTGTATCCAGTGACAGTGATTTTACAAGACTTGTAAGCAGGTTAAGAGAAAGTGGAAAAATTGTGATTGGAATGGGTGAGAATAAGACACCGGAGCCATTTCGTAAAGCCTGTGATAAGTTTACGATCCTGGAAAATCTGTTATATGAGCAGAATCCGGGAACGTCCAAGGGTGAAGAGTCACGTGATAAGCTGAGTAAGGAAAAGATCGAAGATGCGATCATCAAGATGGTAATCGAGAATCAGGATAACAATAAGGCCACCGGGCTGGGTGAAGTGGGAAGCCGTCTGGTCAGTCTGTATCCGGATTTTGACGTACGAAGCTACGGTTATAACATGCTGTCAAAATTCCTGGAGGAATTCTCAAGAATTCAGTTAGTGAAACATGGCAATATTGTGTCTGTGGCTCTTCGGGAAGACCGTGATATGAAAGAAAGTATAGATGGTTATGTGATCGCTCTTCTGAAAAAGGCCGGGAAAACCGGAATCGAGCTTAGCATTCTGGGCAATAAAATATATGAAAAATTCAAAGAGTTCAAGATCAGCGATTATGGATATTCGCAGTTCAATAAATACGTGAAAAGTCTGGAACATGTAAAGGTGGAACAGGATGGTACCATCCTGAAGGCGGTATATAAGAAACAGGAAGATGCGCACAAGCCAAGACTCAGTCACAGAAGAGCCGGAGAAGAAAAGCAATAGAAGAAGGAAAGGATACATGATATGAAGAAGGGACAAATATATGAAGGCATCATTGATGTAGTGGAATTTCCGAATAAAGGAATCATATATCTTCCGGAGGAGGAGCGATGTGTCATCGTAAAGAATGGAATCCCCGGACAGAAAGTACGGTTTTCTGTCAATAAGATCCGGAAGGGAAAAGCAGAAGGGCACCTTCTGGAGGTGCTTGAGAAGTCACCGCTTGAAATAGACTCTGCGTGTCCGCACTTTGGTCAGTGCGGGGGCTGCACCTATCAGAACCTGCCCTATGAAGAGCAGCTGAAGATGAAAGAGGCTCAGGTAAAAGCCATGATGGACGAAGCCGTTGACGGAGACTACATCTGGGAAGGTGTCAGGCCGAGTCCGTTACAACAGGCATATCGCAATAAGATGGAATTCTCCTTTGGAGATGAATATAAAGATGGCCCGATGGCGCTGGGCATGCATAAGCGGGGAAGTTTTCATGATATCGTAAATGTATCTGACTGCCAGATTGTAGATGAAGACTACCGGAAAATCCTGGCATGTACCCTGGAATGCGCAAAAGAGTCCGGATATCCGTATTATCACCGGATGCGTCATACCGGATACTTCCGGCATCTGCTGGTGAGAAAAGCCGTCAAAACCGGTGAGATCCTGATTGATCTGGTGACGACGACAGAACAGGCAGTGGATGGCAGCAGTGCATTTGAACAGAACTGGAAAGATCAGCTGCTTGCTCTGAATCTGGACGGAACGATTGCCGGAATCCTGCATACACAGAATGACAGTGTGGCAGATGTGGTCAAAGATGAAGGAACAGTCACCCTGTACGGGCAGGGCTATTTCTATGAAGAACTGCTGGACCTGAAATTCAAGATCACGCCTTTTTCGTTCTTCCAGACCAATTCTCTGGGGGCAGAAGTCCTATATGAGACCGCAAGAGAATATATCGGTGAGACAAAGGATAAAGTTATCTTCGACCTGTACAGCGGAACAGGAACCATTGCACAGATTCTGGCGCCGGTTGCAAAGAAGGTCGTGGGAGTCGAAATCGTGGAAGAAGCTGTTGAAGCTGCAAAGGAAAATGCAAAACTCAATGGTCTTACGAACTGTACCTTCTGGGCGGGAGATGTGTTAAAGGTCATCGATGAACTGGGAGAAGTCCCGGATCTGATCATGCTGGATCCTCCGAGAGACGGAGTACACCCGAAGGCACTGGAGAAGATCACCAACTTTGGTGTGGATAAGATGGTGTATATCGCATGTAAGCCGACCAGCCTGGCGAGAGACCTGGAGATGCTGCAGGGAAGAGGGTACCGGGTGGAGAGGATCGCATGCGTGGATCTCTTTCCGAATACCGTGCATGTTGAGACGGTGTGCCTCTTGAGCAACCGAAAAGCAGACTCTCACATAAAGCTTTCTCTTGATATGGATGAGTATTACGATATCATGGATAAGGAAAAAGCTGAAAAGGAATAACTTCATAATATACCGAACTTAAGCGATAAGCTGCTGATGCGAAAGCATTGGTGGCTTATTTTTATGCACGTAAGGGAGGTGATGCCATTGAGCCAGATGAATTAGTTACAGAGTTACAGCCAATCAATGACAAATTATGAAAAGGAGAATTCAATTATGGCAAAGAAAAGAAGTATTAAGGTTATCAGCCAGATCGGGCACAACTATAAGGTAAGAGCTCATGTTGAGTTTGAGATTAAATACAATAAATCCATAAATCGGGAAATGAGAATTCTTGATGTGGATGACAATATATATGAGTTGTCAAAGAACATGGAGCAATATAAGGGATATCGTATTTCTGAAATAGATCCGATTACTAGTTCTGTCACTTTTACAAACGGAGAAGTGATTCGAAAGGGTGATGTGGTAGGGGATGTTTCTGAAAAGGATATGAGAAGAATTCAAATTCGAGAGACCATTATTTCTCATATGGAGAAAGAAGAAGAGTTATTTAACCGCGGCATTAAGACATTATCCTTGTTCTTCATTGATGAAGTTGCTAAGTGTCGTATGTATGATGATGACGGTGAAGAATTGCTTGGCGAGTATGGTAGGATGTTTGAGGAAGAATATCGCGATGTGGTAAACAACTATATTACAATATTTGATACGCCTTACCAAAGATATTTGAAAGCTATTGAAGTAGAGACAACTCACAAAGGTTATTTTAGTATTGACAAGAAAGGCCATGTTGTAAATAGTGATATCAAAAGAGGCTCTGATTTATCGGATACAAGCTTTGATAAAGCATATAGAGCAGAAAAACATATACAGGACTATGTATTTACTGATGGCACAGCTGAAAAGAGTGTGGAACGTAAATTCGCCGAGGAATTAGATGGTGCAAAAGAAGTATGTGTATATGCAAAATTGCCGAAAGGTTTTTCTATTCCAACACCTGTTGGTAATTATTCGCCTGATTGGGCGATTGCATTCTATGAAGGTACTGTTAAGCATATTTACTTCATAGCAGAAACTAAAGGTACCATGGAAAGTCTGGAACTAAGGCCAATAGAGAAAGCAAAGATTTCATGTGCAAGAAAACTGTTTAATGAGATTTCAACAGAGAATGTAGTTTATCATGATGTAGATAGCTACCAGAGCTTACTTAGCATTATGAATTCGATATAAAAGAGTTGCTTTTGAAGAATAACAGAAAGCTACATAATGATTAAAAAAAGGGGCTGTAACTCATGTTTTGGTGAATGACCCGACCAGAGGATATGGGATTTTTATCGAGAACATGTTAGACGCGGCGGAATAATGTCAAAAAACCTAACCTTTGGTTAATATTATTTTTAAAACCCACTGCATATAATAAATATGGTGGTTTTTGAATTATTTTTGCAAATCTTGAGATACCGGAAGAAACAAGAGAAAAGAAACGTTGATATGGAGGATATGAAAATTATGACAATTGAGCAATTGAAAAACGAACTGAATTCCATGAAGAACAAGATACTTATTATGAGAATAATAACTCACGGTCTTGTTATATTAGGTCTTATTGCGGTTCCTTTTAATTTCTTTATTTCGCTACTGTGTTGGATAATCGCACCGGCCTTTGGGATACCGTTAGGTCGGATAATCAAAAAAAGGAATAAAATCAGTAATCAGCTTGCCGATAATGTTATTGGCTGTGTACTTAGGGATGTGTTTGGCGATGATGTGGAATATGATCTGTCAGGCGAATTTAAGCCGGACAAAGAGGCCGCTCCGCTTTACTTTCAGGTCCCGAAGGGCAGGGTTTGGGAAACGAATGGCAGGTATAATATTAAGGCTGCCTATAACGGAGTGAACATTGAACTGGGCAACTATTATATTAATGAGATGGAAGAAAACCATCAATGGAATGAGTCGTCCTCCGGCTGTACGTTATTTAATGGCCCATGGCTTATATGCGATTGTGGCAGAAAGCCGGAATGCGTTGTATCTGTGTCAACGAAGAGCCACTATTTTTCCAATCAGCAAAGAATCGTAATAATAGATGACGAGCAATTTAGTAAACGTTTCTGGGTAAATGCGAAAGATCCGCGAGAGGCGTTCGCAATCCTCACGCTGCAGATGATGGAAACTATTTCTGCCGTCGCAGACAGGAGCAACGGTCGGGTCTACATATCTTTTATGCCGGACGGAAAAATGCACATTGGTGTAGATACACAGCACTGCCTTTTTAACGCCAGGAAATGCCGTGATGCGGAAGAGCTTCGTAAGAAATTTTCGGAAGAGTTGCGTCAGCTTACCGATATCATCGACATCCTGAACAAGTAGGATAAACAGCATAACTATTATAGTAAAGGGGCTGTAAAAAAAGTTCCTTAAAAGAAAAATAGCTCAGACCGTGAGGTTTGAGCTATTTTTTGGTATAATATATTTATGCTACTAAACAAAAATACCAAAGATAATTATACTTCACGTCAGCTTAAATTACCACTGGAAATCGAAATAATTATTGATGTTTCTGATCCAGTATATACTTTTTGTGAAATCATGGATCACATCGACCTATCAAGATATTTTGTAGAGAAGGACTACAAAACAGGTCGCCCAAGATGTGATGCACAGAAGTTACTTAAAGTTATACTCTTTGCTTTTATGGAAAATGGATTCTGCTCACTTCGTGAAATCGAAAAATTGTGTAGAACAGATATCCGCTACATGTATCTTCTTGATGACATGAAAGCACCATCTTTTGCTACTTTCGGCAACTTTATTCGTGATGAACTTACTACTACAATTGAACACATATTTAATGATGTTAATGCTTACATCTTTGAAGCAGATCATGTTGATTTAGACCACTATACATACATTGATGGCACTAAGATTGAAGCTAATGCCAACAAGTACACCTGGGTATGGAAGAAGTCCTGTATAAAAAACAGAGACAAAATGTTTGCTAACATCACGGAGCTTAAGCCTTACGCATCAGATATGGAATGTTTTGTACCGTTGATGGAAAAGTTTAATGCAATATATGGTCATTACCCTAAATATCCGGTTGCAGATGCCGGTTGTGGTTCATACAATAATTATCTTTACTGCGAAGAGCATGGTATGGAAAAGTATATGAAATTCACTATGTTTGAGAAGGAAACAAAAGACAGTAAATATCATAATAATCCTTATCGAATAGACAACTTTGACCATGATGAGAATGGAACCCTTATATGTCCAAACGGGAAAAGGTTCATTCACAAATGTGATAAACATGTCAAAGGCAATAAGTATGGCAGAACCGAAGAGATATATGAATGTGAGGACTGTACCGGATGTCCTTACAAAAATGAGTGTTGCAAGAAAGTCAACTTTCGCTGATATGATTTTTTAAACATGTCATTATAGAGCTAAAATCGCATCGATCCAATCACAATCCCACCTTTTTGTATTATTTCTTCTTTTATCTGGTACTAAATTTCTTTTATCACAGCGCAAACGTATGTTCTGCACAACGGCATTTCAGTTTTATGAACAAAAAATAACAGCGTAACAGTCAATCTGTACTCAATTTCTATTCAATGAGAATCTAAAAACTTTCCTGTAGAATGACCACAGAATAAAAAACAGGGAAGGAGAAGCTTGTGAAACAGAATGTAGAATTTGAACGGTGCATTGATTTTCTTGTGCGGATGATAGATAAATATGGCGAAGAGCTGCTCCGGGAACTGGAGGAAGATAAGGAAAACAATGGACAGGAGAAAACAGAAGAAAATGAAAAGAAAAAAGAAGCGGCAGCTTCCTGAGATGGAAATCGCAGGGCTGCCGTTTTATATGATTTTAATATAATTTATATCTGCAAATCTTTTCCCAATTTTCAGGGAATCCCATTTGTTTTAATAGTTGTGCCTGTGTTAAATGTGGGCACTGCTTAAGTACTCGCTTGATTAATTGGCTAAGAGAACGTTTAAAAGATTTAAAATCATCATTGTTGATGAGATATCTTAGTGAAAGAACTACAGCAAATAAATCGTGTTTACCAAGCGTATAACTCCCCTTTTTCAACGGAATAGAAAGCTTTTGGTGTAGGAGTGTATCAGGGATTGTATCTTGAGTTCGAAAATCATATAATCGTTCTCCATGAGCACATACATTCCGGCACTTTGCAATAATAGTGATAAATTGATGCAATTGTTTTTCTGTATAGCCTGGGAAATGTTTACTGACTTTTACTTGGACATCGTTTGGCATATATTGATAAAAGGCAGAAAGTTGTCCAAATGTAACAGCATTCATTGCAACCCAAAGTGGAACATTACCATATACCTTGGAATAATGGGAAATGTAATTATAATGGGAAGGTATCGAAATACAGTTTTGCATAGAATGAATCAGACGATTGACTGCTTTTTGGTTTTTCTTTGCAGAATTAAAACTTTCAGGGTTTAAATATTCTGCCTGATTATCACCAAATTTTTCACAGAAGTGATAGGAAATCAAAGATTTCAGATGCCGTTCTACATGAAGAATATACTTTAAAAATAAAGTCCGTAACTCTTCATCAAAATAATAAAATGCAACAATTTCTTCAAATGTAACACCATATAGGTATTTCCCGGAAGGTTTATGTTTAAACAGATTTTTGTATCCGCCAATCAAAGAATAGTAGCTGATATGTTCTAGCGTATGGATGGCAGTTGGAACATCTGAAATGGTTAATTGTTTTTCATTCTGCAATTTTTCAATTTGCTGATCGTATGTAAGAAATTTTTTCTCCATAATATATCACTCCTATATAATAAAAAAGGAGCCCACGCATGAGCTCCTCCGGCTACGGGCCCCTCGAGCATCCGTAGCACAACCACTAAAAATACTATACAGGATTGATTTCTGAAAGTCAATCTGTTTTTTAGTGGTAATATTAGTTTATTCATATAAGCGTTAAATATTCGGAAACAAATATTGAATATAGTTGGAACAAATTATATAATATGGTTGGGACAAAAGATGCGGAATAGTATTGTGAAGGAATAAGAATTGCAGGTGACAGAGGTGAACATAGAAGCATACGATGTGGATTCGTTGAGAAAGATGGTCAGGATACTTGAATATGAGAACAGATTATTAAAAGATAAATTGAAGAAAGCAAGTATTCCATATGATGAGGTAAATCCTTTCGAAGAAAAAATAGAAAATGCAGAAGAGTATGACCCGGATCAGGGGGAACGTATTGTGAATCCTTCGTTTATTTCAGAAGAGATGGCAATTCGTTTCTTTTCAATGTTTTGGGGAAGAGAAGATGTATATGCCAGACGAGGAAAGAACGGTGGTTATTTTCCCCAATGTGATAATCGTTGGAATGACAGGCTTTGCCCTAAGCAACGTAAAGAGAAGGTATTTTGTGATGAGTGTGAAAATACAAAATGGACAAGGCTGGATGTTAAAAAAATAATTGCTCAATGGTATCAGACCTTTAGTTGAGAGATCCCGCTCCGGGAAAGGGGCACATGTATGGATTTTCTTTAAAAAGGCAATACCGGCGGCAACGGCAAGAAATTTCGGATTTCTCTTATTGGATAAAGGTTCAACTTCCATTAATCTGAAATCGTTCCATTATTATGACAGAATGTATCCTTCACAGGATGTGACAAGCAGTATAGGTAATTTGATTGCATTACCGTTACAGGGACAGGCACTTAAGAATGGAAATAGTGCTTTTGTAGATGAAAATTGGAATGCATATTCTGATCAATGGGATATTCTATTTAATAAAACGGAGAAGCTGAGTATAGAAGATGTTGAACAATACATGGCAAAATGGCAGGGAGAATTAGCAGAAGCCAGAGGAATGCTTGCTAATATTGAAAAAAACGCCAGACCGAAACCATGGAAAAAGAAGTGCGAGTTTTCTAAAGCTGATGTTGTGGGCAAGCTGCATATGGTATTGGGTAATGGAGTTTATATTGATACTTTGAACCTTATGCCAAGAATACAAAATCAGATTCGTAGTCTGGCAGCATTTGATAATCCGGAATTTTATAAAAATAAAAGGCTTGGATATTCAAATTACTACAATTTTAGTGCTGTGTATTTAGGAAAAGATATAGATGGGTACATACAGGTCCCGAGGGGACTGAGAGAGAAATTAATAGAAGAATGTGAAAAGGCAGGGATTTCTGTTGATGTTTCTGATCAGAGAGAAACAGGACATCCAATCCGAGTATCTTTTAAGGGAGGTTTGCGAACGCAGCAGGTATAGTGGCTCAGTTGTCAAGACAAAAATCTAAGATTTTTATAATGAACTGATATGCTTGATAAGTTACAAGGAGCCGGGGGAGAATAGTTGGACACTCCCCTGATCCATATATGCTAAGCTACATATGGCAACAGCATTGCCGGATAGTAGCATTCATCTGGTGTTTGATAATCAAGAGCAGAATGGCGTCTCTCAAAATTGTAAGTGTGGATATATGCTCCGATCGCA
>NZ_JBDOHS010000005.1:9548-194486 GCF_039832105.1 Dorea sp. YH-dor226
GGCAACATAACAGCCGACCCTCCAGCTACTATGTGAACTATGGTCTTACCAGTAGTTGCGGGACTTTTTCCGCCTTTTTCAGGGCGTTGATGACCATTCTGGTATCAAGTGTATCATCGACCTCCCAGCCGACAATACAACGGCTATACCAATCGATTACGGCAGTCAGATACAGAAATCCGCGCTTGATTGGAATATATGTAATGTCAACAGACCAAGCCTGATTCGGCTTGTTTATGACTGCATTACGAAGAAGATAAGGGCATACCTTAGCCTGTTGCATCCGTTTGGAAAGGTTCATCTTTGGATAGATCGGATAAATATCCATTTCATTCATGTAGCGCCTTGCTTTGCGACGGCCAACATGATAGCCACGGGCTTTCAGTTGTGCAGACATTTGTCTTGCACCCCAGGTAGGATTATCCGTATGAAGATGATCAATAATCTCTTTGCAGGCCAGTTCTTCTTCTGATACAGGTGTACCCTTGTAATAAATGCTTGTGCGATTGATATCAAGCAGCCTGGCTCCAACAGAAACCGGGATTTCCTTAGTCGTCAAAAGGCTTTGGACTAAACTTACTCTCGTAGTCAGGTCCGCAAACTTCTTCAGATTTTTTTTTGAGCCAGTCAACCTGCATAGTTAACTGACCAACCTTTTTGGCATACTCCGCTTTTTCTTTGCGTTCTTCGGAAAGTTTTTCTCTGAGATTTTCCTCGCGCTTGTCGTCGAACACAACAGAAGCATTGTTCAGGAATTCTTTTTTCCAGTTGCGGAGCAGGTTGGGCTGGATGTTATTTTCAGTTGCCAGGGTATTAAGATCTTTCTCGCCCTTAAGCAACTCAATTACAAGGTCTGATTTAAATTTGGCACTAAAATTTCTTCTCTGTCTGGACATGATAATGAATCCTCTCTTTCATACTGATTTTAGTATATCAGATTCATTAAAATCTGTCCGAAAAAGTGTCTTAATTTATGAGACCATTATAATCTTCGGATATGCCTTCTTCTTCCCTCCTTTAAATGTTGTTTTATATACAGAAGGGCAGAAGCCAGCATCAGCAGGATTCCTCCCATGATATATTTAATTGTGCCGGAGCCACCGGTTTCTGGAAGTGTAAAATCTGTTTTTTCTTCCTTTGTGTTTGTGATTACGATTTCTCCATCTTGAATTCCATTATTGTTTGTATAAGATGTAAGATACCCATTTACTGCAGTAATTTCTTCAACCGAATAATACAACCCCTCCCCAGATTCATTCTGCTTCTGCAAGTTTTCCCACACATATGTCCATTGGTTCTCATCATTTAATCGTATGGGTTCTCCCACTTTTTCATATTCACCAACTATATAATCAGGGTCAGTGAAGTCAACTGTAACAGGAGTGTTTGTCTCTAAATAACCATATACCATCAATGTACAATTGTCTTCTACAATTTCATTTGTTTCTATTGTAGGGCACCCTTTTACAATCTCACTCTTCTTTTCAAACCTTTCATTATTCTTAGTTACATACCACTGATTCTCTTGCCCAACTGACCACGTAGGCTGTTCAACCGTCAATTTAATGCTTGTACCTTTTTTTACACATATATTAATTTCTTTACCATATGCAGAGCTAAACTGGATTTTAACATGGTATCCATCTGAAACTTTTGTATTTTGCATCAACTGGACTTGAATTTCATCGATTCCCGGATCAATTGCCACTCCATTCTGGTCAAGCCATACTTTTTGTACTCCAATACTGGTATATTCATTTGGTATATAGATATTTCCACCATTTTTACCAAGTACTTGAATATTATTCATAACTCCAATTTCAGTCCTTGTCTCACCATTAAGAGACCACCACAATGTTTCTAACGTCTGCTTATCATTTAACCAAACAAAATAATACTCTTTATCCGTTTTAATATATCCTTTAGGAGCACTTATTTCTTTCAATTTATAAAGTGTATTTTCTCGAAGCACTTCACCTGCAGTTGCACTACTGTCTGCTTCTAATACAAACTCCCCATTCTCATCCGTCACTAAATTAGGAGTATGCGGTTTCCATCCTGGAGCATTTTCAAATCCTTCTTCCCCTTGTTTATGATAACTTAAAAGCTGGAATTCCGCACCCTGAAGTAATTTTGAATAATCTTCGCTATCCACTTTATATATTTTTATTTTCGTTTTGTTAACATGTGCTCCAGATATATTATCTTTCAACTCAAGATTTTCAACCTTGCTACTTTTCCCTGCCAGATTCACCTCATTATTTATTTGAATACTTCCAACAGCACTTGATCCCTTATCATAAGTATATCGGTATGTTAACACACATGCTAATTCATCTGGAAGCTTAACAGTCAACACTTGTTTTCCGCTTTCTACATTATTATAAGCCACCTGATAACGTGACGAATCAATCAATTCTCCCTTATAATTATTTTCCGCATTATTTAGATCATATGTATAAAGTTGAACATTTGACAAATCCAGATATATCCCATCCAGATTAGAATATGTCAATGTATCATACAACGTTAAAGTATCGCTATTAATATCTAAATTATCCTTTGTCGGATTAATCACCACATTGTATTCAACCTCATCCAGCCAAACCACATTTCCACTTTCATCAGTAGTTGAAAGTTGCTCTCCTACCTTCGCCACAATCTCTTTTTCTTTTGTTACTGTTGTTGTAGTTGACGCACTTCTTTCTCCCCAACTAACCGAATTTACAAAATCCTTGATTTCTCCTCCTTGAATCGCTCCATTGTCAATAGATACTGCATAAAATATAGCAATCGGCCAATTTGTTTTAAATCCAGCCGGAAGTTTAATCGTTAATAAGTGATCTTGCTGAGTAAAAGTCGGTTTATTATCTTCAACTGTTAGATCGTGTCCGCCTTCCGATGGCCATATTGCCGTTAAACCCGAATCATTAACACTGCAATACAATGCATATCCGCTCTCCTCAACATAGTGAACCCCTTCTGGCAACATATCTTGTAAAACAATGTCACTATCATTACTATCAGGTCTTATTATTAGTCGGTAATAAAGCATTCCGCTATCACCTGAATCAAGTTCTACAGACGAACCGTCTGACTTAAAACCATTCCAAGTAGAATCATTTCCTACATATACAAATTCCGTTGGAGGATTCATAAATCCTGTCCCTGAACTTGCCTTTTGAAGTCTCTGTGGGTTTGTATAATTTACAGATGCTTCCGTACTATGGTTTGGTATCTCTCCCACATTTTTTAATGTAATTGTTGTTCCTTCTGCAACATTTGATGTTACCCCAGTAGTAGGATAATTAAAATAAATCGTTTTTCCTACAATTCCTTCTATGTTGTCTTTCTGAGGAATGAATGTAATCTTAAAAGATGTTACTTTACTGCTTTCACCACTAACCTCTGATCCAGTTGTGTTATAGAATTTTATTTCGTACTTAAAGTACTTTTCAAATTCGTTTGTATTACTTTTAAATGAAACAGTCTTTTGCTCTCCTGATTCTACATACTGGAGTGTTAATGTCTCCGAAATCAAGTTTGAAATATCATCAACTGTTCCATAATGAACATCTTCATTTTGCTGTCCATCATCCCCAAGTATCATGTCTGTATAAACAAATGACTCTAAACTAGAAATACTTTGATTTGGAAGTGTAATGTTAGTTTGCCATTTGTATTTCTGATTTCCGTCAGAATCTTTTTCCTCGCTTATTTTACTTTTGTTTAATCCCCAATCTCGTTTAGTTATTCCGACATTACTTCCAGTTGAGTAAGACTGGTCTGTCCCGTTACTTAATTCGACACTATTATTCACTGTATTGCTATCATGAGAAACTTCCGTTTCATAAACAATCGTATATGAATATACATCTGTGGTATCTTCACTGAATACATATGGTAAAGAGATTTCCGTTGAAGTACCAGTTGTTTCGTTCTTTAATATTGCGGTTTTATTGGTTAGCTCATTTCCATCCAATGTATCCGACAATGTATATCCATTCAGATTTTGTCCTCCAGGATTAATCGTAACCGTCCATGTTATTTTTTCAGCATCTTCATCATAATAACCACTTTTTGTTATTACTTTTTCAGACACTTTTGTTTCATTCCATTTACTTGCACCATTCGCACACGCATAATTTGTAACATACAACTTTCCATCACTGTCTGCGGTTCCTGGTGTAACTGTATATGTAATTACATATGTTTCATTGCTCTGCAATTCCTGCAATGCATCTATCACCAAATGTTGCTGATTATTGCTAGCTTCAATGACCGGAGTTACTCCTGTTATTGAAGAGCTATTACCTGATGCATCTATTTTCTCAATTACAATTGAATCACTATTAAAAGTACCATTCGTCAACCAATCTTCAAATTTTACTTCTTTTCCTGTACCATTGGTTGTTCCGATTGTAACCTTATACGTAATCGAATTTCTATCTTCGCTAATCGTTGATTGTTTATCTATATTAATATCGCCTGCCTGTTGTTCTTCCTCGTCTTTCTTGATAATAATCGTTCCTCCATCTCCGCCAAATTGGATTTCTTTATCTTCTCCTGTATTGTCGGAACTAACAGTACCTTCAAAATAAATATCACCGTCAATTGCTTCTCCACCCTCAGCAAACGAATCATCAAATATAATAACAATCATTCCACTCTCATCAATATAATAATCTCCAACATCTTTACCTTGCCAGTAAACACGTCCCGATAAGCTTTCATTAGGAAGCACGCCAGCAGGGAGTTGGTAATGAATTGTTTTAGAAGTACTTGTAATAATTCCTGCCGGAATTGAATAATTTAGCGTAACACGAACTTGATCTCCGTTCTTAAACTCTGTAGACTCTGTCCAGTTACCATTCACAATCTTCTGAACTGTTACTTCTGTAATATATTGTTCAAAATCCTCTCCAAGATTCTCTGGAAGAGCAGAAATCGAACGTCCTGACATTAATGAGTACGAACGTTCTACTGCATTAACTTCTGCAACTGGCAATGAACTTTCTTGTATAATATCTTCTGTTTCACCAGATTGTCCTTCTACCTTCTTTTCTTCTGTTTCATAGCATTGTTCCGTATGCTGATGTTCTTCTTTTTTGCAGACTAATTCTTTTATTTCCAATGTCGTATTAAAACAATCATCTGTATGCTGATGTTCTTTTGTTTCAAGCATTCCACAAATCAAAATACCAGTTTCATCATAACATGCAGCCGTATGTTCATGAAGAGCAACCTCTTGCTCGGCACAAATCAACTCTCCATCACTATAGCAAGAATCTGTATGCTGATGTTCTTTAATCTCAGCCAATACACAGATAAGTTTTCCAGTTTCATCATAACAATTCTCATCATGTGTATGCACTACATAATCTGCAATTCCACAAATCAGATTTTTCTCTGCATCATAACAAGCACTCGTATGTTTGTGGAGTTCCAAGGATTCTAATGTACAGGTAAGTTCCTTTGTTTCTGGTTTTATTGTATAGCAATCCTCTGTATGTGTATGTTCTTCCTTTCCGCAGACTACATTATTTTCCAGTGTTATTGCCGGAAGGATCAACATATATGTCGTTACAAACACAACAACTGCAGCTAGAACGCTTAATACTTTCTGCCACCTTTTCTTCCTCTTCTGTTTCTGGAGAGCATTTTTTGTGTGATTTGTTAATGAAGAACTCATCCCGGCACCTCCTTTTCCTTAATTTCTCTATCCTCTATTAATAATCAGCCCTAATTTGTATTATTATACCATATTTTATATATTTTTCACACATTTATTTCATATTTTTAACTTCCATTTGTTAGCATTAATTGTTATTCATATACAATTCCCATGTTATTTGTGAGATTTTCTTCAAAACCTCCGAAATATATTCTATAAATATATCGCTAATACAAACTTCCTTTTTCCTGTATTTGGCAATAAAAAAACTGCAGTTCAAAGCATCTCTGCTGTCCCTGCAGTCATTTTTCGTATTTTTAAAAAAATACACGCAACTTGCCGAATCTTTCTATATATACTATATCCTTGCAATCTTCTCCCTGAGCTTTACCATCTTTCTGTCAAGAGCAGCTATTTCCTCCGAATATCCCTTCAGCTCTTTTGCCGCTTCTTCTGCTCCTTTTACATCCTTTTTATATATCATCTGGTAATCGAGCACCGACCAGAAATCCATTGCTGTTGTACGGATCTGAATCTCTGCTCTCTTCGTCTCTTTTTTATCCCCCAGATAGATTGGCAGATCAACAATCAGATGAAGACTCATATAGCCATTCTTTTTCGGTTTTTCAATATAGTCCTTCACCTTAATGATCTCCAGATCCTGCTGTTTTTCCAGCATTTCTGCAATTCTGTATATGTCATCCTGAAACAGGCAGACGATTCGTATTCCAATCAGATCATTCAACTTCTTCTTTGCGGTGGCAAAGTTTCTCTCGTACCCTTTACGCACAAGCTTGGCATGAATACTGTCCGGTTTTTTCAACCTGCTGTTAACATCCCGGATAATCTCACGATGATATTCCCGTGACAGCTGCTCGTTGATGATATTAATCTTCGCTTCGAGAATTCCAACCACATACTGATATCTGAGTTCATACTTTTCATTTTCCATATCAACGGCAATCTGTTCGATCTCCTGTTTTGATTCTTTCTCAATTTCCTTTCTGTTTATTCCCTGTTTCATTCTTCTGATCACTGTTCCTTCCTGATATTACGCAATATTACCTGGCAAATACTTGCCTTCTGATAATCCGACAATCTACATATATCGTATTATATCGTAAAAATTACATTCTAACTATCACAGTTCTGTAAAATTTTCAAAAATCCAACATAAATATTATTAATATATCGTAACACAAAAAAACACAACCCCTTGTTCCGGGATTGTGCTTAAGCTGGAAATCGGACTTGAACCGACGACCCCTTCATTACGAGTGAAGTGCTCTACCGACTGAGCTATTCCAGCATGAAATGTATGTACTTTTTTCCGTACGTGTTAAAGTATACGCGTACCAATATATTTTGTCAATAGAAATTTTATTTTTATTGCTTTCAGGCTACCGTGTAAAGCCTTGTAAATGATTAAGGCTTTACACGGTTTTCTTTTACATGAACATCCAGCTTCTGATATGGAATCTCAATTCCTTCCGCATCCATGGCAAGCTTGATCTCTTCCTGCAGCTTCCACTTTACGTTCCAGTATTCTTCTGTACTTACCCAGGCACGCATTCCGATCACGACGGAACTTGCTGCAAGCTCATCCACAAAAATCCGTATATCTTTGTCTTTCATGATCCGGTCCTCCTGATCAAGCAGACGCCTTGCCACTTCTTTCGCTTTGCGCAGATCTGAATCATAAGAGATTCCGAACTTCAGTTCCAGGCATCGTTCATCCTTCTCTGTGACATTGGTCAGACTGTTGTTCGTCAACATGCCATTCGGTATAATAACCGTCTTATTGTCAATCGTGGTAAGCTTCGTGTAAAAGAGCTGTATCTCTTTTACGGTTCCTTCATTTTTATGATTGTCTTCTATAATATAATCCCCGACTACAAACGGCTTCAGCATCAGAATCAGAACACCGCCGGCAAAGTTTGACAGGCTTCCCTGCAATGCCAGACCCACTGCAACGCCGGCTGATGCTATGATTGCGGCTACGGAGGCCGTATCCACTCCAAACTTCGTTGCGATTGTGAAGATCAGGATCGCATATAGACCAAACTTCAGCAATGAGTCTACGAATGTGGCAACGCCTGCATCCGCACTGGAGCGGGCAAAAGCAGATTTCACAATCTTTCTCACCCATTTGATCAGATAACGTCCGATGATAAAGATGATAATCGCATATACTACTTTTAGGCCGAATCCGATCAGGTTTCCTGTATTATTATGAAAATACTGCAAAAAAGCGTTAATTTCTTCTGTTGTTTCCTGCGTCATTTCCTCTACGCTTGTTGTATCCATATCAGCTTTCTCCTCTTTTCAAGTCTTATCATTTTTCTGTCGCTCGCTTTTATTCCTCTTTTAAAGCCAGAAATGCACTCAAATTTCCTCTTTTATTACCGGTCGCCCGGTGTGAAAACAGAATCTCCGGGTTACAGTGTGTGCAGACATTCGTCACAGCAATCTGCTTCTTCGGGATCCCCGCTTCAGTCAGCACTGCTTCATTGGCCTTCCACAGATTCAGTTGATACTTTCCATTTTCTTTTCGGTAAAATAATTCCGGCCAGAGCTTCTGTTCAAAATATTGCCGAAATTCATCAATCACATCTTCACTGACCTCATAACAATCCTGACAGATGGACGGCCCGATTGCCGCATAGATATCTTTCGGATCTGTACCATACTCACGGCTCATTGTCTCTACCGTTACCTTGCCCATCTTATGAACCGTTCCTCTCCATCCGGAATGGCTCAGGCCAATCACTTTTTTCACCGGATCCACAAAATACAACGGAACACAATCCGCATAGAATGTGACCAGGCAGATTCCCGGTACGTCCGTTACCAGTCCATCTGTTTCCATGAACCGTCTCCCGCGATCCTGTTCCTTTACCACAGCCACATTAGTCGTATGCGTCTGGTGTGTATATGTCAGATCTTCTGCCCGCACTCCGATCGCCGCCGCAATTCTTCTGCAGTTCTCAGCAACCGCCTGCGGATCATCTCCTCTGGTCGTACTGATATTCATCGTTGCACACGGTCCCTTACTGACTCCGCCAAGTCTGGTGGAAAAGCCATGATATACAACTCCCGTTTTTTCCAGCATTGGATACGAAAGGAAGGGAACTCCGTTTTCTTCCTTTTCATCCAATATATGTTCATTGTTTTTATAGATCAATCCCAGACTCATCACACATCTCCTTATCCGATATAGTCAAATGCATTCTGATAAAGTGTGAACTTATCCCCTTCAATGCTGATCACATCAAATCTGCACGCCACGTCCGCCAGCCCATGCATCATAAGATATGCCAGTGCACACTTTGACAGTACTTTCTGCTTCCCGAATCCGACTGCCTCTGCCGGATGTCCTTTCCGTTCATCTGTACGATACTTCACCTCACAGAATACCAGATATTCACCATCTCTCGCTACGATATCGACTTCTCCCATCTTGCATCGATAGTTATATTCCAGAATCTCATATCCAAGTGTTTTCAGATAATCTCCAGCTCTCTTCTCATATTCAGCACCTATACTGCGCTTATTACATCGACGTGCAGTCATGCACACACTCCTTCAGTTGTCTGTACAGTTTTATATAAAGTTCTTAATAAATGTCCTTCTGTGGATCGGCGAAGGCCCGTGCTCTTTCAGACCCGCAATATGAGCCTTGGTTCCATACCCTTTATTGCTCGCAAAGTCATACCCCGGAATGATCTGATCATATTCCACCATCATCCGATCCCTGGTAACCTTTGCGATGATACTCGCCGCCGCGATGGACACACTCTTGGCATCTCCTTTGATGATCGGCACCTGAGGAATATCCACCTCCGGGATCGTCACTGCATCATTTAAGAGCAGATCCGGTCTGACCTTCAGATTCTCAATGGCCATACGCATAGCCTCATAGGTTGCCTGCAGGATATTGATCTCATCAATTCTCGCAGGAGCGACAATTCCAATTCCCGTTGCCACTGCATGCTCCATAATCTCGTCGTATAAAGCTTCTCTCTTTTTCTCTGACAATTTTTTGGAGTCATTCAGATACAGGATCGGAATGTCTTTGGGCAGGATCACCGCTCCTGCCACAACCGGCCCTGCAAGCGGTCCCCTGCCCACTTCATCTATTCCACATATAGTGGCATAATGACTGTATTCCCTTTCATACACGCTCATTGCCTCTGTACGTGCAATTTCCTTCTCCAGCTTTTCCTGCTGCTTTCGCAGCCTTTCCTCTTCCCTCTTATTCATGGCGGATCACTCCCATCTCATCAAAAGGATAGATGCGCACCCAGGCTCTTCCGATCAGATCTTCCTTTTTCAGAACTCCGACACTGGGATCCCGACTGTCCTGACTGTGATTCCGGTTATCGCCCAGCACAAAGTATTCTTCTTCTCCTAGCGTTATAGGTTCTGCCGCCGTCTGTGGATTCTCTATCACTTCTGCACCATAGACATCGCTGGTCAGCTGTTCGCCATTAATATATACATATCCGTCGATAATCTGCACCGTTTCTCCCGGAAGACCGATGATCCTCTTGATATAATATGTATTTTTCTCATATTTATAAGGAAATACTATGATATCATAGCGCTTTGGATCACGAAAACGATAGGAAATCTTTTCAACGATCAGGTTGTCTCCATCACTGAGTGTTGTCTCCATCGAAGACCCACTCACTCTGGTTCTCTGACCGACAAATGTAATGATCAGATAAGTCAGGCCGATAATGATCAGGATATACACGATCCATCCACCCAGTTCGCGTAAGATGCTTCTTTCTTCTTGTTCTTTTTCTGTATGTTCTGTCATATAATTATCCCCTTTATGAATCTTTCTCCCCCGATTCTAGCACACTTCCTGTGGATATTCCAGTGTCAGTCTCCCGAGGCGTCCGCCACGGAAATCATCCAGAAGTAATGCTGCTGCTTTCTCTGTATCAATCTCATTCCCTTTCAGAAGACAATGCCTGCTGTCTGCGATCGCTCGTAGCATCACATATGCATCTTCTTCAGAAGTGACATTATATTTTTCTTCCAGCACTCCCGGATAAAATTGATTCATGAACTTGATCAACTCTGCGGCGAGTTCTTCCGTCTGCAGGATTTCGTCCTTGATCGAGCCGATAAATGCCAGTTTCAATCCAACGCTCTGATCCTCAAATTTCGGCCACAGGATTCCTGGCGTATCCAGAAGTTCTACGTTTTTATTCAGGCGTATCCATTGCTTTCCCTTCGTGACGCCCGGCTTGTTTCCTGTTTTTGCACAGCTTTTTCCAGCCAGTGCATTAATAAATGTAGATTTGCCCACATTCGGAATACCAACAACCATAGCGCGAACCGGTCTGTTTAAAATCCCACGTTTTCTGTCTCTCTCAATCTTTTCTTTACACGCTTCCTGAATCACACTGTGAATGGATTTCACTCCTCCGCCTTTTTTGGAATTCACTTTTACCACAGAAAATCCTTTTTCACGAAAATACTCCATCCATGCATCATTCCATCTGTCTTCTGCAAGATCCGCTTTATTCAGCAGGATCAGTCTCGCTTTATTTTTCCCAATTTCATCGATGTCCGGGTTTCTGCTGCTCACTGGCACTCTCGCATCCACAAGTTCTATTACCAGATCAATCAGCTTAATATTCTCCTGCATCATACGTTTTGCCTTGGTCATATGACCCGGGTACCATTGAAAATGCATAATTATTACTCCTTACTTTATGAATCCAAAATGTTTTCTCGGGGATACTACAAACCACGCTTTTCCGTATATATATTCCCGCTTAACGTTGCCGATATCTGCATTTCTGCTGTCCTCACTGCTCTCACGGTTATCCCCGAGCACAAAATACTCGTCACCGGCAAGTTCTATCTTTTCATCCGCAATTCCGACATCTCCCATTTCTGATGTTGCGTAATCTTCTTCCAGTTTTTCACCGTCTATATATACATTGTTCTCTATGATCTCCACCGTCTCTCCCGGAAGACCGATAATTCTTTTAATATAATAATGCGCATTTTCATTGCCCTTTGGCTTAAAGACGATGATATCTCCTCTCCTGGGAGAAGAAGCATTATACAGAATCCGATTCGTCAGCACTACATCTGCATTACTGAGCACCGGACTCATGGAATCCCCCACTGTACTGACACTCTGTCCAAAATACCACACTGCAACAAATGCCAGAAGACAGGTAACTGCAATTTTAAATATCCATCTTCCGACAACCGCCAGATATTCCAGATTCAGATGAAACTTTTTTCTCGGTCTTTTGATCTTCCCAATTCCTTTTCGACGACGCCTGTTATATGCATTGACTTTCCGCCTTTTCCTGTTGAAATCCAGTTCCTTTCGTCTGTGTCTCATAGATTCCCCTTATATCAGAAAAGGACAATTACATTATGTAGTTGTCCTTTTTCCTTCTTTGTTTACAATTTTACTATCTTACTAATTCTTTTACTTTTGCTTTCTTACCAACGCGGTCTCTTAAGTAGTTCAGTTTAGCTCTTCTTACTTTACCTCTTCTTACTACTTCAACCTTCTCTACGTTTGGAGAATGCAGCGGCCATGTCTTTTCAACGCCGATTCCGTTAGAATTCTTTCTAACTGTAAATGTTTCTCTTGCTCCGCCGCCCTGTCTCTTAAGGACTGTTCCTTCGAAAACCTGAACTCTTTCACGGTTTCCTTCTTTGATCTTTCCGTATACTCTTACAGTATCGCCAACGCGGAACTCCGGAGCCTGTTCTTTTAACTGCTCTGCTTCGATGTTCTTAATGATATCGTTCATGATGTGTGACCTCCTTGTTTACTTGGATGTTCTTAATACAATTCGTACCAGAGGACCATCTATTTTCTTCACAACATGCTATAGTTTATCATATTCGTCATCTATTTGCAAGGTTTTTCTGCAACTTATTTTTCAGCTTGTAAAAGTTCTTTTAATCTCTCAATCTCATGTCTGCTTTCTTCTAATGCTCTTTCTTTCTCTAACAATTTTATGTCTTTTTCTTCCAGCTTTTTATCTTTTTCTTCCAGCTTTTTATCTTTTTCTTCCAGCTCCTGCTTCATCTCTTCTACCATATAAGTCACTGTATTTTCATCCAATACTTTCAACGCCTCTGAAAACATCCCTATCGCCTCCTCAGGATGGTATCGAAAACGAACAATTTCCCGATACATCTCCTCAAACTTCGGATATCTTTCTACAACCTTCTGGATATGCCTTAACTGATCCGATCCTATAAAATACAACCATGCTGCAAGTTCACTCATTTTTGTTTCTTCTATTTTATTATCTTCTATATCAAAGAAAATATCAAGCGGAACATAATAAAATTCTTCCAGCATATCTAATTCCAAACCTGTAGAAAATTTCCATGTGCCACCATGAACATAATGATTCGGATGTTTTTTGAATTCTTTTCCACTCTTTTCTATAATTACTATTGTATATACCTTTTTCATATCTTTATAAGTAAACTTTTCTCCACGGTTGCTTTTTTCCCGTTCATATTGACGCATAATCATATCGGCAGCATAACAGGAAGCACGTTGTCCGGGAAACAGATAACCTATTTTCTGAATTTCTACATTCACAAGTTCTCCACTTTCTGTTTCAGCCAATATATCCATAACTAACAGGGAACCTTTTTCAGATATTCTTCTATGTTCATTGGGAAGTACGTGCTTTACTTGTAATTTCTTCTTCACAATGCAACTCACAAAATCCGATAACCTTTCCGGATGTTTTTCTACATCAAATATATGTTTGAAAAATGGATCGTAAGTCATCATCACACCTCTGACTCCCATTGTACAGTTCTTTCATAAACATTCTCCTTTTAATTTTTACATTTTGTCAGGTAATTCTTCGATTCGAAGCTTCGATATAAAGATGCCGTAAAGGCTTAGAACAATTTTCAGATGCAAGAAACGCATCTGTATATTAATAAATTATCACAAGTTTCTCATTCTGTAAATGTATTTTAAAACCTGATTTTAGTTTTGATTTCAAAGTCATCCATCATTTTTTATAATAGGTCTGTCACTAATATTTTGCAGCAGACCTATTTTCCTCAACTTTCAGACTCTACCCTGCAATCCTTTTATTCCGACAAATCTTCCACCATTTTTTTCTCCTGTGGTGTCAGTTCTGCTTTTTCCAGCAGATCAGGTCGATTCTTTGCTGTACGTATGACCGACTGCTCTCTTCGCCACTTTTCAATATTGGCATGGTGTCCGGACATCAACACCTCCGGCACTCGTTTCTCATGCCATACTTCCGGTCTGGAATACTGTGGATATTCCAGCAGGTTATCCTGAAAACTTTCAAATTCTGCAGACACATCATTATGAAGTACTCCCGGCACAAGCCGTGAAATACAATCCACCATGATCATCGCAGGAAGCTCTCCGCCTGTCAGCACATAATCACCGATAGACACATAATCCGTCACTATTTCTTCCAGTACACGCTCATCAATACCTTCATAATGTCCACATAAGAACACCAGATCCTCTTCTTTGGCAAATTCCTCTGCCATCCCCTGGTTAAATGTCTTTCCCTGCGGTGAGAGATAGATTACCCGCGGCTTTTTCACAGTTTCTTCCTCGTTCTTTTCCTTCGCATGCTCTGTAATCTTCTCACTCAGCGCTTTATAACACTGATACACCGGTTCCGCCTGCATCAGCATTCCTGCCCCGCCGCCATATGGATAATCATCCACACTGTTATGTTTGTTAAATGCATAATCCCGGATATTAATTGCTTCGATCGAAAGCAGTCCGTTATTGACCGCTCTCCCGATAATACTGGTATTCAGTCCATCCATCACCATCTCCGGAAACAAAGTCATAATATAAAAATTCATAATCTGCCCTCTTCTATACAAGTCCATCCATCAGGTGAATCTTCATTCTGCATTCCTCAATATTTACATTCAGAATACATTCTTTGATAGCCGGAACCAGAACTTCTCCATGCTCAATGCTGTCGATCACATAGACATCATTGGCACCCGTCTCTATTACGTCTTTTAATGTACCAAATTCTTTACCTTCCTCTGTCTCCACAGCCATGCCAATCATATCAGCAATAAAATATTCATCCTCCTCCAGTTCAACTGCATCACAGCGTTCTACCAGAATCGGACATCTCTTATATTTTTCAATGTCATTTATATTATCAATGCCTTTAAACTTGAGGATCACAAACTGTTTAAAAAACTTCACTCCCTGTATTTCCAAAGGCAAGGTTTCTTTTCCCGTATCAAGAAGGACATGCTTTAACTGTTTAAATCGTGTGGCATCGTCCGTGGTCGGATATACTTTTACTTCTCCGCGTACTCCATGCGTGGATGTAATCACGCCAACCTGTAACAATTCTTCCATATTTTCTCCTTCATATATCGTGATATAGATAAGGGACAGACCAAAAACGGACCTGTCCCCGGATACCTCAATTCATTACAGCTGATATCTGTAACCTGTTAATCCATAATATCAACTACTACTTTTTTATCTTCTTTTGCAGCAGCTGCTTTTACGACAGAACGGATTGCTTTTGCGATGCGTCCCTGTTTTCCGATTACTTTTCCCATATCGGAATCAGCAACGTGTACCTCCAGAATTGTCGTTTTCTTTTCTACCCGTTCGTTGATCACAACGCTGTTCGGGTCGTCAACTAATGCTTTCGCAATGACTTCTACTAACTCTTTCATAGATTCACACCTCCAGTGGCATGATTATTTTTCAATGCCTGCTGCTTTCAAGATCTTAGCAACTGCCTCTGTCGGCTGTGCTCCATTTGCCAACCATTTTCTTGCAGCTTCCTCATCAACGCTGATTGCACTAGGATCACAGTTCGGATCATAAGTTCCAACCTCAGCGATGAACTTTCCATCTCTTGGTGATCTGGAATCTGCTACGATGATTCTATAGAAAGGAGCCTTCTTCTGTCCCATTCTTCTTAATCTCATTTTTACTGCCATGTTACATTACCTCCATAAATATGTTTATTTTTTTCATTTATCTATATAACGCGTCTTGCGCGATATACCATAGTTAGAACGGCAAACGGAATTTGTTTCTCTTACCGCCTTTTCCCATCATCTTCATCATCTTTTTCATTTCGCCAAATTGCTTCACCATACGATTTACTTCGCTGATGTCCACACCGGCACCCTTTGCAATTCTATGTTTTCTGGATGGGTTCAGAATATCCGGATTGCTTCTTTCCTTTGGTGTCATGGAATAGATCATTGCTTCCATTCGGGCCATCTTTTTCTCTGCCTGAGCTGTCTGTTCTTCATCCAGCCCTTTCATCTTGCCCATGCCTCCCATGCCCATTCCGGGGAGCATGCTCATCACATTTCCAAGACCGCCCATACTCTTCATCTGTCTGATGCTTTCCAGATAGTCATCAAAATCAAACTGATTTTTCTTAAGCTTCTGGGTCATCTGCTTCGCTTTTTCTTCATCGATCTCAGCTTCTGCTTTTTCGATCAGAGAAAGCACATCACCCATACCAAGGATTCTGGATGCCATACGATCCGGATAAAACTGTTCCAGATCCGAAAGCTTTTCTCCCATACCGACATACAGAATCGGTTTTCCGGTAACTGCCTTTACAGACAGCGCCGCACCGCCTCGTGTATCGCCATCCAGCTTTGTCACGATTACACCGTCAATGCCGACTTTTTCATTAAATTCTTTTGCTACATTGACTGCATCCTGACCTGTCATCGCATCGATGACAAGAATTGACTGATGTACGATTACCGAATCTTTAATCTCCTGAAGCTCTGCCATCATATCCTCATCTATATGAAGACGTCCGGCCGTATCCAGAATTACAATGTTGTTGCCATTCTTCTGTGCATGTTCAACTGCTGCTTTCGCAATATTGGCGGGTTTGTGATTCTCTCCCATGGAAAAAACTTCCACACCCTGTTTTTCACCATTCACCTGCAGCTGTTTAATCGCTGCCGGCCGGTACACATCACATGCAACCAGAAGCGGCTTCTTGCCTTTTAATTTATATTTTCCCGCCAGTTTTGCGGTAGTTGTTGTCTTACCTGCTCCCTGAAGACCTGCCATCATAATAACAGTAATTGCACTTCCGGGCTGAAGCTTGATCTCGGTAGTCTCAGATCCCATGAGCTTCACAAGCTCTTCGTTCACGATCTTGATCACCATCTGTCCCGGATTCAGACCATTCATTACATCCTGGCCGATTGCTCTCTCCTGGACATTTTTGATAAAATCTTTCACGACTTTAAAGTTAACATCTGCTGCGAGAAGCGCTCTTTTGATCTCTTTGAGTGCCTCTTTCACATCATCTTCTGTCAGACGTCCCTTACTTCTGAGGTTTTTAAATACATTCTGAAGTTTTTCTGTCAAGCTGTCAAATGCCATTCTATAACTCCTCTATAATTGCATCAGATATTTTTCGGATATCGGCTATCAGTTCTTCCGTCGGCCGCTCCTCATATCCATCCAGCAACTCATCAATTTTCTTTACTTTTTCTTTGATCGCTACAAACTTCTCCACCAGATGAAGCTTTTCTTCATATCCTCTCAGGGACTGCGAACACCGTTTAATCAGATCGTGAACACCCTGACGGCTGATCCCTTCCTCTTTTGCAATCTCTCCCAGAGAAAGATCCTCCAGTATAAACTGTTCATACACTTCTTTTTGGTGATCTGTAAGAAGTTCTCCGTAGAAATCATACAGCAAAGCCTGTTCTAATATTTCATTCATTTCTTTCACCTGTGATATCATATACCAAATCCCCACAGGTGTCAAGTATTTTTTCTTTACACCTTTAAAAATTCTTACGTTCCTCTTTATTTCAACAGTTTTTCTATATTCAGCATTCCCCAGCCCTGCACCATTTCTTTCTCTCCTGTGATATCACTTCTTTCTCTCAGCCTCAGTTTTCCCTCCACATTACTCATATCCGGATACTTACTGCACAACAGAACCATGGCACCAGCCACAACCGGAGTTGCCATAGAACTTCCGCTTTTCTCCACATAAGACACCCCTTGCTGCATCCACCGGCTGTTCAGTGAGACAATACCGTATCCCGGTGCAACAATATCCGGCTTTACAACACACTGTCCCGTCGGGCCTTCCCCGGAACAGTTTTTTTGAGAATTTCTGTCATTGACCGCTCCCACAGTAATTACTTTTCTGCTGGTTCCCGGTACTGCAACCGTCCCTGCTCCCGGTCCATAATTTCCTGCCGATACTACAACCACCATTCCGGTATCCCAAAGCATCTCAACCGCATCAATCAGATGCTCTGTCTGCTTCTTTCCAAGATTCTCTTTTGCTCCTACAGAAATGTTGACAACTTTAATGTGAAGTCTGTTTCTCTCTTTATATATCCAGTGAATTCCTTTTTCAATATACTCCATACATCCTTCACCTTTTTGATTCAATACTTTCACAGCTACAAGATATGATTCCGGTGCAATTCCCGCATATTTCCCGTGTGACAGTTTCCCATTGCCCGCAAGAATTCCCGCCACATGTGTTCCGTGTCCACTGTCATCATACATACCTGCCCTTTCATTGACCATATCCCGAAATTCCAGGACTCTTCCTTTCAGATCCGGATGATTCGATAATCCGGTATCCAGAATTGCAGTACATACTCTTTTCCCGTCAATACCCTTTTTTTTCGTATCCTCACACCAGTAATGAATCTTCTCTTTCACTCTGTCCATAATATACTCCAGATCCTTTTTATCAGAATATGCAGAAAATGAAATTGATTTCCAGTGTGTTTTGTCGTAAGATAGTACTGTCTCTATTATAAGGGGAGGATATTATGGAGAGTATAAATTATTACGAGATACTGGGGGTATCAGAAAAGGCATCTCCGGCTGAGATTACCGCAGCCAAAAATCAGCTTGCAAAAAAGTATCATCCTGATGTCAATATGAAAAACGGAATTGACACAACGGAACAGATGCAGCAGATTCTGGAAGCCTACCGGGTTCTGTCCAATCCCAAAAAGCGTGCAAAATACGACCGTGAAAATGCAGGACACAAAGCAGTTATGCAGACGTTCGACCTGCATAATATGGATGAAACAGAAGAAAATGGCGATTCGGGATTTGTTGTTTACTGGAAAGCGGCAAATGCTCTTTATGACATCATTCTGGAGAGTGACCTCATATTCAAAGCCAAAGAGCGTACCAGCCGCCTTACACAGCTATCCACACATGCTCTCAAGCACATTCTGTTATTGAGACAGGCTTCTATTCCGGAACGATACTGGCATCCCGACATTATGAACTGGCTACTTTTCACCTGGTACAAGAATCGCAATGTCACGATCGACTATCTGCTGACCCAGTACGATGAATACATAAAAAAGAGCATGTCCGGAATTGACCGATTGAAGCTCCAGAAAGAAACACATCATTTCCAGCACTCTTTAAAACGACTGTTAAAATATTAATCCTGTTTTCACACATCCGCCTCTGCAGCATATTATGTACTGTAAACATCATTAACGGAGGATTTCAAAATGAGTGATTTAAGTGCTACAAATTGTGGATGCGGCTGTGATTCTGACGACAGATTTGACAGAGACTGCAGATGTAATAACTGGGGCAACAACTGGGGCAATAACAGCTGCCTGTGGATCATCCTGCTTCTCTTCTGCTGTGGCGGATGTGGAAACGGCTGGGGACGTGAAGGCGGATGCAACGACAACTGCCTGTGGATCATCATCCTGCTTCTCTTCTGCTGTGGCGGATGCAATCATGGATGCTAATGAATGCTTATACAAAAAGGGACGGAGCATTTACTCCGTCCTTTTTCCTGCTTCTCTCTCAGATTCTTTTCCGTCTCTTTTTCTGACTATCTCCTGACGCTCTTCCGTATCAATTCTTTTTTTCAGCATACAATTTTCATCCAGCTCATACACGGCATTTCCATCGATAATTAATTTTCTGCTCATATCCCGGAACTCCTTTTTTCTCTTCCTTATATTATATGAATGTATCCGTAATTAGTTTTTCCGGTTTTCATAAATCACATTCCCAGATCATATATATTTTATAACGTTACATCTATTGGAGTATCTATGGATCACAAAACGCCCAGACCTATGACGCCCTTTGATCTTCTGACTGTCCCTGACGCTCTGTATTCTATAAAACTGTTTCTTCCATATACTCCTGTATCCATGCAGCGTTTCCTTGCAATTTATATCAAATTCGGGGAGCTTCGTTATACTATTGAATATTTTCACGGATTCCCCTCTCATTCCACATCCAGAGATATGATGGCTGACCTGAAGCCTTATCTGAACGAAAAAGAGCAGACCATGATGGAACAGGCAGAAAACATGATGCATATGATGGAAATATTACAGAGCATGCAGACGATGTCGGATTCCTCTTCCGGTCAGGACATGAATCCCATGGATTTTATAAAAAACATACTGACCCCTGAACAGCAGGAGATGTTTGATATGTACAGCCAAATGTTTGATACAGATATGAACATGTCCAATTCGGACAAAAAGAAAGGAGGTATGACACATGAATGAATGGATGAATCATCCGGCAATGAAAAACATAGATCCGGTAAAGCTTAAGCTCATCCAGACAGCCGCCGCGCAGACTGCAGGAAAAAGCGGAGCAGCTCTTGCTCCTGTGATGATGGCACTGATAACCAATGCAAACAAAAGAGGAATTCAGTTTTCACCGGAAGAAGTATCCCTGATTATTTCTATACTGAAAGAAGGAAAATCCCGGGAAGAACAAGACCACATTGAGCAGATGGTCAATATGATCACAACATACATGAAGAAGGGTGTTTAAAACCCTTCTTCCTTACGCATCATACGAATCTCTCTTCTTTTTTTGGCTCTGTTCCATTCTTCCCTCTCCCATTCCGTCTCCAGTTCCAGTCCCGGAACCGGCGTTGGCCTGTCATTTTCATCCAGTGCCACCATGGTAAAGAATGCACGGTTAATCGGTGTACGGATCCCATCCAGAGATTCCACATAGGTATCCACCTTGACTTCCATAGAAGTATTCCCAACGTACGTGATCTTGCCAATAATCACAATCACATCTTTTTGATATGCCCCTTTTAAAAATCGAAGATTATCCACAGAGGCAGTGATCACATTGCAATGTGTATGTCTTTTTCCGACAAGACCTGCCACTTCATCAATCCACTGCATCAGGATTCCACCAAACAGTCGTCCCGCAGAATTCAAATGATTCGGTCTTACGATATGCACGGTCTCGACAACCGAGTCAGCTACTTTTTTTGATTTTATCTCCATTGATTCAACCCCATTCTGATCTTTTCTTTTCGAAACTCTTTTATTATAACACAAGATTTGCTATACTATTTGTAATTTAGGATAAAAAATGATTTATTATCGATATATATCTCGCAAAAGGAGAATCGCACATGAGAAACATTAAATTAACAATAGAATACGACGGCAGTCGTTATCAGGGATGGACGCGTCTTGGAAAAGACGAATCCGGCAATACGATATCAAACAAGATTACAGAAGTACTTCGGAAAATGACGGATGAATATTCGATCGACCTGTACTGTGGATGTCGAACAGAAGTCGGGGTACACGCATATGCACAGATTGCAAATTTTAAAACAGAATCAGATATGGACATTCAGGAAATTAAGCATTATCTGAACCGCTACCTTCCCATGGACATTGCAATCATTGACGTGGAAGAAGTTCCGGAACGCTTTCATGCACAGCTCAACACATCATCCAAAACTTATGTGTACCGTATGACAATCGATGATGTTCCAAGTGTATTCGACCGCAAATATACCTTCCACTGCTATAAGATTCCGGATAAACATCTCATGCAGCAGGCGGCAGCTGAACTTGTCGGAAAACATGATTTCCGCAATTTTTCTACTGCCAAAAAAACCAAATCGACAGAACGGGAGATCTACGAAATCGAAGTATACGGAGACATTGAAGAGATGCAGATCCTGATCCGTGCAGATGACTTTCTGCATAATATGGCACGTCTGATTGTCGGAACACTGTTGGACATTGGTCTTGGAACACGCCCAAAGGAAGATATCCCCGCTATTTTCTCCGGAACGAAAAATGCCAGCGCGCCATGCGATCCCAAGGGTCTGTACCTTCAGGAAATCTCTTATTAAAATTCGAAGGGATTGTCGCGACAATCCCTTCTGCATTTTCTTTTATTTTACTTCTATAATTTTTGCATGCAGTCTTTCAAGCTTCCTCATCTCCTGTACGCTGAATTTCTTATCCGTTACAACTGCTGTAAAATCTCCCAGATGATTGATCCGTGTCATGGCCTGTTTTCCAAATTTGGATTCATCTGCCACAAGGTAAGATTCTCCGCACTGTTTCGGTGTTTCTCTCTTTAACCACATCTTTTCGGCAGTCGGTGTCATCACCTCAAAGTCATCATTAATTGTTGCTGCCCCAAAAAAGCCGACATCAAACTTAAAATCTGCAAGCATCTGTGTTGCATATCTGCCAAACATACTTCCCGTTGACTTCTGCACGGTACCTCCGCAGATACATAACTCTGCCGAACTGTCCTTCACCAGCCGCGCAATTTCCAGATCATCTGTAACAATCAGAACACCCGGAATATTCATGACCAGCTTCGCAATCTCATACGTCGTAGTTCCCGCATCCAGAAACACTGTATCTTTCTCTGATACATATTTTGCACATGCCAGAGCGATCTTCTTTTTTCCATCCATATGACTTGTCTGCTTATCCGCATACGTGATCTCCTGTTTTGCAACCGCTCCTCCATGACACCTTTCCAGCTTATTATCATTTTGAAGTTTTAAAAGATCACGGCGAATCGTCATAGTACTTACATTCAGTTCTTTTGCAAGCTCATCTACCTGTACACTTCCGTTTTTCCGGATGATATCTACGATCATGGCCTGTCTTTCCGCCGCCAGCATATCTTTCACCTCTTACTTTATAGAATAAAATAACTATATCACAAGAACCTCCGTCCGCAAATACATAATTTTAAAAAGCAGCAGAAAACCACCTGATTTTCTGCTGCTTTTATCAAGCACACAGCGGATCCCGACCCTTCTGCCGCTGCAATGTGATATTACATAAAGATGTTAAGTATCAGAACTTCTACAACGCCGACTGCCCATGCAACCGTTGAAGTTACAGACCAGATTGTAAGCTGATCTTTTGCCTCACTTACACCAAGTGTACGGTTAACAACCCAGAAATAGCTGTCGTTGAAGTATCCAAAGAACAGAGAGCCTACACAACATGCAACTGCTCCAAGCAGCGGATTTGCGCCTGCTGCAATGATGATAGGTGCAGAGATACTTGCTGCTGTTGTCATAGCAACTGTACCGGAACCCTGGATAAATCTCATTGCTGTAGAGATCAGTAATGGAAGAACAACGATTGGAATTGCTGTCTGAGCAAGTCCTTGTGCCATAAAGTTTCCAAGACCGGAATCTTTGATGATCTGTCCAAGAGCTCCACCACCACCAGTTACCAGCATGATGATACCTGCAGACATCATACCTTTTTCCATCTCTGAAAGTGCTTCATGTCTGTCAAGCTTTCTTCCAAGTGTAAAGATAGCTACCAGCAATCCAAGACCTACTGCGATAATCGGCTGTCCGAGGAATACCAGAATCTCCATAGCGCCGGTTGTTTTTCCAAGAGCAGATGCAACTGTATTGATCAGAATCAGGATAATCGGCACGATCAGAGGCATAAATGACTCCAATGCTCCAGGAATGCCAGTCATATCCATAGCAAAAGCGCCTTCATAATCCGGCTCCTGATAAGGAGCTTCTACGATTTCACCTTCGTCATTTGGTATACGATAATACTTCTTTGACAGGAATAATCTTGCGTATGCAATACATGCGATTGCCATTGGAAGTGCAAGAACAATTGTCAGAAGAATGAATTTACCAACATCGATTCCAAAGATACCGCACACACCTAACGGTCCCGGTGTAGGTGGTACCAGAGAGTGAGTAATAACAAGACCTGCCGCAAGTGCTACACCAAGTCCGATTACAGACTTCTTTGTTGCTTTTGAGATCGCTTTTGCGATCGGAGCAAGTACTACGAATCCGGAATCACAGAAAATCGGAATAGATACGATGAAACCTGTCAATGCCAGAGCTTCCTCTTCTCTCTTTTTACCAAAAAGCTTCAGGAATGTATGTGCCATTCTCTTTGCAGCTCCGGTAACCTCAAAAATCTGGCCCATCATAACACCGAATCCGATGATGATACCGATACTTCCAAGCGTTCCTCCAAATCCGGAAGTAATAGAGTTTACAATACCGAACGTCTTCTGAACGCCATCCACTTCAATTGTTGTGTTAATCAGCGGCATTCCACCGATCACACCAACGATAACAGTACAGATGATCAACGCAAGGAACGCCTGTACTTTCGTTTTTAACACCAAGAATATCAGGACTACAATACCAATTGCAAGACCAAGTAACATTCTTTCCCCACTAAGTCCATTTACCATAACTAGACCTCCTCTTACTCCAAAAATTTTATTTCGTAAAGTTTGGTGCGTATTTCGCTGCAAGAAGGATCGCTTCAATCATGCTGACAGCGCTTACAATACCTTTGCCTGCGATATCAAATGCAGTTCCATGGTCAACAGAAGTACGCAGAATCGGCATGCCATTCGTGATTGCTATCGTCTTTTCAAAATCAAGTGTCTTTGTAGCAATATGTCCCTGATCATGATATAAAGACAATACACTGTTATATCTGCCGAGTGCAGCCTGATGGAATACAGAATCCGCTCCAATCGGTCCTGCAACATCATATCCCTCTGCCTTTAATTCTTCAATTGCCGGCATAATCTCATTGACCTCTTCCCATCCGAACAGTCCATGTTCTCCGCTATGAGGATTCAGTCCGGCAATTGCCATCGTTCCTTCTGTTACTCCCAGTTTCTTCAGAGCCTCTGTACATCGTTTTACGTAATCAATGATACGGTCCTTCGTAATCATATCAAGCATTTCTCTCAAAGATACATGTCTGGTTAAGAAAAATACTCTCATTCCGTTGGTCTCAAACATGGTCAGTGGGTCTTCTGTTCCTGTAAGAGCACCAAATATCTCCGTATGTCCGATGAAATTAATATTTCCCGCACGCAAAGACTCTTTATTGATAGGTGTTGTAGCAACAGCATCAACCTTGCCATCATTTGCAAGCTCAATACTTTTTGCAATATATTCATATGCTGCCTTGCCGCACATGCCATTGACCTTGCCAAATTCAAATCTGGCCATGTCAACATTGCCTAAGTCAATCAGATTCAATACACCCTCACGGAAGTCTCCTTCTTCCGGTTCACCGATTACATGAACCGTAAGATCAGCACCTACAATCTTAATTGCATTCTCCATGATGGTCTTGTCCCCGATAATGATACAATTTGCTGCCTCAAATACTTCTCTGGAAGCAATTGATTTTGCAACAATTTCCGGTCCGACTCCTGCCGGATCTCCGATTGGTACTGCGATTAATGATTTTGCCATAATGTCTCATCCTTTCATTGATAAATATTTAGATATACAATTTTTCTTTCAGATAGGTAATACATCTGTTGATTGCATCTCTTCCACCCTGGCTTCCGCCCTTAGTGATAATGTGAATGCCCTCAAATTCTCCCTTCAGAAATTGTCCGTAAGCCGCAAGCGGAAGCACCTCATCCTTCAGATCCAGTCCTGCTGTCTGAAATCTCTGACACACGGCAACTGTAATGTCACCACCGCTTGTGTAAAGTCCCAGGAACGTCGGTTCTGCTTTAAATATCCGATAGGTAATCTCCGCAAATGCGTGATTAATGATACCGGTCACATCATCCATGGAGCACTGATATCTCTCCATATATGGTTTAAAGTCAATCCGGTTTTCCGGATAGATACCATCACCCGTTACCGTTGACACGATATTCCGGTCACACTCATCCAGAATAGATTTTACAACCCGTGCAATCTCCTGTTCCCGTCTTTCATCACTTTCCAGTAACTCTCTGGTATGTACGAACTCATTATGTGTTCTCTGAGACAGCCACAATTCTTCCATCTGAGCAGTCGTGTTCGGATTCACGCTTCCTACTACGGCCAGGATCTTATTCTTCTGCTTCTTTTGCGTCGGAGTAATCAGCTTTCTTGATAACGTTGCAGTAAAGACTCCCGGGTCAACAGCTACCACTTTCATCTTGCTCGTAATGACTGCATCTGCGATCAGATCCAGATCTTCCTGTGTCACACAGTCCAGCGTAATGATCCGGCTTCCTTCTTCCACGCATTTCTTCATCAGATCTGCAAGATAGTGCTTTCCATGCATCAGATCCTTCATTAATATAGTAGAAACCTGATACTTGCTCTGCTGCTCAAACAATACTCCTGCTTCCGATATCTTAACCGGAGTCTTTGGATCGATCGCAATATCTGTCTTATGGAGCGGAAGTCCATTCACCAGCATATATCCACCGGCAACGATTCTTCCGGAAGATGGGAAGCACGGTGCCACAATGGCAACATACTCTTCTCCAAGGCAGTCCAGCATGGCATCCGTCTCACTTCCAAGATTTCCTCTCAGTGTACTGTCAATTCGTTTGGAGTACACTTTTACCTCATCACTTTTCAAAAGCTCACATACATTATATACCCGATTATAAGCAATCTCCGAAGCCACTCCTCTGCTGTCTGTCGGATATAATACACAATCGCAGTCTGCGAGTGTTGATAATTCTATCCGCTCCGTATTCATAACCGTGTATGCTTTATAATTCATTTTTTTCAGAAGTACTCCGGTAGCATTTGCTCCGGTCAGGTCATCTGCAATTACAACACATTGTGGCATAATCAGACTCCTTTCTTGTAAACACATTCTAGCATTTATTTTTGTTCGTTTATGTTTATATCTTACTTCTTTTGTAACTTTTTGTCAATTAAATCTAAATTTTATCAATCTTTTCAGCTAATCGCACAACAGAAATGTTTGTTTTTGTTTAATATAAACAATTATTTGTTCATAAGAACTTCTACCGCCTCACGAAGAGTCGTAATCTCTCCAACATTACCCGGGAAGATTACATACGGTGTCAGTGGAAATTTGCTTTCTTCGCCGGTCTGCCATACAGGAATTCCCGGTTTGATCTGACCAAGTACATTCGCTTTTTTAACTGCAAGAGCCTTTGTTCCCACATCACTGGAAGTGATACCTCCCTTTGCAATTACAAAGCTCGGTGTAATACTCAGTCTTCCAACTAACGACTGAACTGCATCTGAGATTTTTACAGAAAGTCTCAGCTCATCCTCTTTATCGCCTGTATCAGCAGTAATCAAAGCACGTGTTGTGAAGCAGCAAACCGTCTTTCCAGCCTTGATGCATTCCTCTTCCAGGTCAAGGCATCTCTGTACCTCGGCCTCAAATGCAGCATCATCCTTCACCAGTGTTGCATTCAGCTCAATAAACTCAATGTCAGTTAACTTCTTAAGTTCTTCCACCTGTTTTGTTGTCTTATCTGTATGTGATCCAACTACGACGATTCCACCGTTTGTTGTCTCTTTTACTACCATCTGTTCTCTGGTAAGAAGCGGCTGATCAGTCACGCCTCCCATTACCTTTACGATTGCCGCAGCTGTACGGAACATGAATACTTTACCTTTTGCCATAGCACGGTATAAAGCGACGCAAAATACCTTGATATCTGCATAATCCACCGCATTCACAATAATCTTGTTAAAATCCTTCACTTCCATCAATGCAGCTTCAATCTTATCGATATCCATATTGTGAATATCTTCCAGTGAGATGCAGGTAACATCAGAAGCTTTGTATTCTCCCTTTGTCTTCTCTTCTACATACTCCGGCATAGTTGCTGCTGAATATCCGAATGTCTTATCCTTTGCAAATTCTGTTTCATTTGCAGGAACCAGCTCCTCACCGTACTTTACATAATGAACATTATCGATCGTAAATCTTCCGCCTTCTTTAAAAAACGGACACAGAATCTCACCGTCGATTGTCTTCTGTGTATTCTTTTCATAATTATCTTTCAGGATCTTTGTTTCCAGCGGATAATGTCCACGGAGAGTACTGTCACTCCGGCTGATAAAGATATATTCTTTTCCGGTTTCTTTTGCGACCTCATCTACAACAGCTGCAATCTCATTGTGCGCTTTTGTTGTCTGTTCTACCGTAAATCCTCTGGAATTTGTCAGAACATAGAACAGGTTGTTTGCTTCTTCAAAGCCCTGACGAATGGTATCCTTTTCCCAATTGGTATAGACTGTGATATCATGTACTGTCTGTACGCCGGTCGGATCATCATCCAGAACAACGATCTTTTTGTTATTCGCTGCAATCTCTTTCTGCAGCAGTTCATCAATATATGCCTCGTCGATTTTCTTATATGAAGTCAGTACTTCTGCATTTAATGCCATCTTGTCATCCTCCTTGGAAACGTAATATTAATCAACTTTCTTTACTTCAACATCAGCAAGCTTTTCAAAATACTGTACGATTCCGCCGTGGTCATCATTCATATGTCCATGGATCTTCAGTGTCTGAAGGATTTCATACAATTGAGCAGTATACGGAATCGGAACATCAAGAGAATGTGCAGTATTTACAACGTTCTTAATATCTTTGTGATTGATACGGATCGGTCCGCCCGGTTTGAAATTACGCTCAACGATCATTGGAATCTTTGCATCCAGAACTGCACTTCCTGCAAGTCCGCCACGGATTGCTTCGTATACTTTCTGCGGATCAGCTCCGGCCTTCACTGCAAGTACAAATGCTTCTGACACAACTGCAATCGTGTTATTAACGATTACCTGGTTTGCAAGCTTTGTAACACTTCCACTTCCGGACTCACCGATCAGTAATGCAGAAGATCCCAGAATATCAAAATATTCTTTCATTGCATCAAAATCCTTCTGCTCTCCACCTGCCATAATCGCCAGTGTTCCATTGATCGCACCTGGCTCACCACCGGAAACCGGTGCGTCTACAAAACCGACACCCAATTTTTTCAGTCCTTCATAACACTCTTTTGACTCAACCGGAGTAACAGAACTCATATCACATACAACGCTTCCGGCTTTGACCGTAGATGCAACTCCTCCTTCATCAAATAAAATTGATTTGGAGATTGCTCCACTCGGAACCATGATGATGATTCTTTCACATGCTTCTCCAATCTCCGCATAGGTAGCTTCCTTTGCGCCTGCTGCAACAACATCTGCCACTGCCTCTTTGTTCAGGTCTGATACCAGCAGTTCAACACCTGCCTTTAAGAGATTCTTAGCCATCGGTCTTCCCATGATACCCAGTCCAATAAATCCTACCTTCATACTTCATACTTCCTTTCTTTGAACATTTTCATTGTTTGTTTTTGAAACAATCCGTTCCTTTTTGTTTCTGATTTCATACTACAGCATACCGGTATACCGGTCAAGATGCTATTTATCTTTCTCCCTTTTTTACAGTTTTTTCATTCTTTTTTTGTTCAAAATTACTATATTTCTTTTTTCTTTTTCGTCACGTTTTTAACAATATGTACAATTCCCCTTTTTCCTCGCTTTCTCATTGCTATTGACCCTTTTTCTGTATTGTTGTATGATATCAATAGAATTTAAAAAGCGAAAAACGCAGGGTTTTTGTTAAAAATATATTTATCACCCCTGATCATTTTCTCATAACACGTAACCGAAGGAGCTACTATGATACCATTAAACGAACAGGCATATCAGCATCTCCAAAGTCTGATCATGACCAATAAGCTTTCTTATCAGAAGATCTATTCTGAAACAAAATTGGCAAAAGAACTGGGAATTTCCCGGACCCCTTTCCGTGACGCCATCCACAGACTGGCACAGGAAGGTTATATTGACATTATTCCAAGCAAGGGATTCACGCTTCATCAGCTGACAAAAAAAGATGTAGACGAGACATTTCAGGTTCGTTCTGCACTGGAAACCTACTGTACGTTTCAGATCAGCAAACAGGCAGATACCATGAATGCTAAGAAATTATTTCTGGAATTAGATCTGATCATGGAGAATTTAAAAAGAATTCTGGAGACTACACAGTCTATTGAAGAATTTTCCGAGTATGATTTTCAGTTTCATACTAAGATTGTACAATATCTTAATAACGAACAATTCGTGTCCATTTTTGCGACCTTCATGTACCGCATGAAGAAGCTTGCTGTATTATCACTGTCACACGAGGGCAGAATGCAGAACACTTATGATGAACACCTGGCAATTCTGAACGCGATGAAACGCGGCGATACAGAACATATTTACGAGATCACACTGAACCATATGGATACACCAAGGGATCTCAATCTCGAAGATCTATAAACAGGGATTGTTGCAAAGTATTTTGCAACAATCCCTGTCAGACTTCTCAGACACCAGTATTTCCAGGTCTTTCCATCACCTTATCCGTACTGTTTCCGGTATCCTCAAACCCATATTTGCGATACAGCCAGTCCGCTGACTCCGTGTGCAGAATTCCATAAAGATGTCCATAATCCGCGGTCACCGCATCCATCAGCACACGTCCCAGTCCTTTTTTACGATACCTTTCGTCAACCACCACATCCATCAGGTAGTATGTCGTTACTGTATCCGTCATCACTCTTGCATATCCGACCATATACCCGTTCGAATCAAATACACCATACGGAACGGAATATTTCATTGCGTCCAGAATTCGTTCCTCGCTTCTGTCCTTTGCCCATTCTGTTGTTCTTAAGAGCTCGACAACACGCTTTGGATCCATATTTTCGATTCCCTTGCGAATACAGAACCCAGATTCCTTTTCCGTAACCTTCTGTTCCTTCATATTATTCTTCATTGCCTCTACCTCTTCTCCTTTATTACCGGGTACTCTTTTCTGTAATTATATACCTGTTTTCATGGTTGTAAAAGAGGAAGTTCACCTTGCTATTTTCTTATATATTTGATACTATATGCAGGGTAGCGTCGTTTGGGACTCTCCCGGGAATCTCTCATGTATTCCCTCACAATATATAACTTAAAAATCAATAAGGAGTATACAACCACTATGATCAGTACAAGTAACGTAACATTGCGGGTTGGTAAAAAAGCCCTGTTTGAAGATGTAAATATCAAATTCACAGAAGGAAACTGCTATGGACTGATTGGTGCCAACGGTGCCGGCAAATCCACTTTTCTCAAGATTCTGTCCGGACAGCTGGAGCCTTCGAAAGGAGAAGTGATCATCACTCCGGGAGAACGTCTGTCTTTCCTGCAGCAGGATCATTTCAAATACGACGAGTATCCGGTTCTGGATACCGTCATGATGGGAAATGCACGTCTCTACGAGATCATGAAAGAAAAAGAAGTATTATACGCAAAAGAAGACTTCACGGACGAAGACGGTATGAAAGCCAGTGAACTCGAGGCTGAATTCGCAGCCATGAATGGCTGGGAAGCCGAGTCAGATGCCGCTTCTCTTTTAAATGGTCTGGGAATCCCGACTGAGATGCACTATGACATCATGGGAACCCTGAATGGTCCGGAAAAAGTAAAGGTACTTCTTGCCCAGGCACTGTTCGGTAATCCGGATATTCTGCTTCTGGATGAGCCTACCAACCACCTGGATCTGGATGCCATTGCATGGCTGGAAGAATTCCTGATCAACTTTAACAATACAGTCATCGTTGTATCCCATGACCGTTATTTTCTGAATAAAGTCTGCACACAGATTGCCGATATTGATTATGGTAAGATCAAACTATACGCCGGAAATTATGACTTCTGGTATGAATCCAGCCAGCTTCTCATCCGTCAGATGAAAGAAGCAAATAAAAAGAAGGAAGAAAAGATCAAAGAACTTCAGGAGTTTATCTCCAGATTCAGTGCCAACGCTTCCAAATCCAAGCAGGCGACCTCCAGAAAACGTGCGCTGGAGAAGATCCAGCTGGATGATATTCAGCCGTCCAGCCGTAAATATCCGTATATTGACTTTCGTCCAAACCGCGAAATCGGCAATGAGGTATTGACTGTTGAAGGACTGAGCAAGACGATTGATGGTGAAAAAGTGCTGGACAATCTTTCCTTTACACTGAACCACGATGACAAGGTTGCCTTTGTGGGCAGCAATGAACTTGCAAAAACCACATTATTCCAGATTCTTGCCGGTGAGATGGAACCGGATGAAGGTACTTATAAATGGGGAATCACGACATCCCAGGCTTACTTCCCGTTAGACAGTGGAAATGAATTCAACAACGACTATACCATTGTAGAATGGCTCACACAGTATTCCGAAGAAAAAGATGTCACTTATGTAAGAGGTTTCCTCGGTCGTATGCTTTTCTCCGGTGATGATGGTGTCAAAAAAGTCAGTGTGCTTTCCGGTGGAGAAAAAGTACGCTGTCTGTTATCCAAGATGATGATCAGCGGTGCCAATGTTCTGATTCTTGATGAGCCTACCAACCATCTGGATATGGAAAGTATTACTGCACTCAATAACGGGATGATCAAATTCCCGGGTGTTCTTCTCTTCTCCTCCAGGGATCACCAGATTGTACAGACAACCGCTAACCGAATCATGGAAATTGTTCCCGGCGGAAAACTGATCGACAAGATCACTACTTATGACGAATATCTTGAAAGCGATGAGATGGCCAGAAAGAGACAGACCTACACCGTTCAGGAAGAAGATAATTAAAAAAACTGCCGCAGCATGTAGCGTCTATAACAGCGCACCACATGCTGCGGCAGTTTTCATCATCAGCGCTTCATACGTTCATGAAGCACTCCATATACTTTATCAAAATCTTCCTGTCGTCCGTCTCCTTTGGTACAGGATATGATTTCATGACGTTTTCCATTCTTGTCAGTAAGGAAGAGCACCTTTTTTACATCTGCCTGTTTTCCCACCTCTATCTTTTCCATATCATTCAACTGGTAGATAAAGATATCCGTCCGAAACCCAAGAACATAATCTCTTGCAACTATGATGTGTTCATCCGGAAGTTCAAGCGCATCCCCTGCGGCAAGCTGTCGAAAAAATTCCTCCTGATCATCCACACCGGAAAGCTTCTCTTTAAATTGCTTCTGTGCTTTTATGTTTGTCACAGCCAGAAATATTCCCATTGCGGCAAACACAGCGGCCATGGCAACATTGGAAAATAAACAGATCAGTGCCAGACACAATAAGCTTCCCCACACGATCATTCCAGTCTGTAATTTCTTTGCACGTTCACTGACAAATTCCGCATATTTCTGCTGACCGGCATTTTCAATTCCCATGGGCGCACCTCCTATTCCACTACTAACGGATTTTCTCCGGGAAACCTACTTTTTTCTGCACCTTACGCAAGGTCTTTGTTGCATAATAATTCGCCTTCTCTGCATTGTTCTTAATGATTCCGTCAATATAAGCTTTATCCTTTTCCAGTCTCGCCACTTCATCCTGCAGCGGTTTCAGAACAGATACAACAGCCTCACCGACAGCCATCTTAAAGTCACCATAACCTTTTCCGTCAAATTCTTTCACTACATCTTCCGGCGTTTTTCCGGTACATGCACTGTAGATATCAATCAGATTCTTAACTCCCGGCTGTTCATCCCGATACAGAATCTGTGCTTCAGAATCGGTCACTGCACGTTTACACTTTCTGAGAATCGTATCCGGATCATCCATAAGATAGATACTTGCATTCGGATTTTCATCAGATTTGGACATTTTTTTCGTTGGATCCTGAAGACTCATGATCTTTGCCCCCACTTTTCCCACATAGGCTTCCGGGATCGTAAAGACATTTCCATAAATATTATTAAATCTCTCCGCAATATCTCTGGTGAGCTCCAGGTGCTGCATCTGATCAATTCCTACCGGAACAACATCTGCCTGATATAACAGAATATCTGCCGCCATCAGTACCGGATAGGTAAAAAGTCCTGCATTGATATTATCTGCATGCTTGGCTGACTTATCTTTGAACTGTGTCATACGGTTCAGTTCTCCCATATAAGTAAAGCAATTGAGGATCCATGCAAGTTCTGCATGTCCGGACACATGAGACTGGTAATAAATACAGTTTTTCTCCGGATCCAGTCCGGCTGCAATATACAGAGTGAGTAAAGCTCTGGCTCTTTTTCTCAGAGTAGCCGGATCCTGTCTCACCGTGATGGAATGCATGTCTACAACACTGTAAAAACATTCATACTCATCACTGAGTTTAACCCAGTTCTTTAAAGCTCCGAGGTAATTACCCAGAGTCAGATTACCTGTTGCCTGCATACCACTGAATAATACTTTTTTATCATTTATCATTTTTAATCTCCTCCTTCAGTCTATGATGCGTTCTGCATACCATTGAATTAACGGACCTGTGCATCCCAGTCTTCCACTTCATCATCATAATATACGACATTTTCTGATAATATTTTCATATCATTGCCTGTCACCTGTACCTCGGTCACCGCACAGTTCTTATGTACTCCCTGTCCCCAGTACTCCTTCAGCGACAGGTGTTTTATATTATTAAGCATACCCGCCAGGGCCGCACCATGAGTTGCAATCAGAATATTGCATTGTTCAAACTCTTTTTTGTGAATAAGATCCCCCAGAAATTCACCGGTTCTCTTCTTCAGATCCGCAAAAGACTCTCCTCCATTTGCCGGCACAAAGTTTTCCGGATCAGTAAAAAACTTCTGGAATTCATCCGGGAGCTCACATCTGGATTTTTCGAGGCTTTTTCCTTCATAATCCCCAAATGCCATCTCCATGATCCTATCGTCTTCTAAGATCGGAACGTCTCTTCCTTCCAGTATCAATCTGGCAGTTTCTCTTGCTCTGCACAGAGGACTTGATATACAGTAATCAAATCTGACATTCTGCAGTCCTTTTGCTGTCTTTCTAGCCAGACTTTTTCCGAATTCATTCAGAGGAATATCCACCTGTCCCTGAATTCTTCTGCTTTTATTCCAGTCAGTTTCTCCATGTCTTACAATATATAGCTTCATATTGCTCCTCCTTAAAACGTACCCTGTTAGTATAGCACACCTTCCTGTGTTTTTATAGTAATTTTAATTTAAAAATGCTATAATTAATTACAATTCATCCACAATACTATATTGTTCAGGAATAGAAAAAGGAGTGTATCAATATGGAAAAAATTACAAGCTTTACAATAGACCACCTGCGTCTGGTGCCGGGAGTCTATGTATCCCGCGTTGACTACGTGGAAGGACACCCGATCACCACTTTCGATCTGCGTATGACCAGTCCTAATGATGAACCCGTTATGAATACTGCAGAAGTACACACGATTGAACATCTTGCAGCGACATTTTTACGCAATCATAAAGATTATGCCGACAAAACGATCTACTTCGGACCAATGGGGTGCCGCACCGGGTTCTATCTGCTTCTTTCCGGATCTTATGAATCCAGAGATATTGTACCGCTTATGATTGAAATGTTCACTTTCATCGCTGAATTTGACGATGAAGTGCCTGGTGCAAGCCCAAAAGACTGTGGCAATTACCTCGACATGAACCTCCCGATGGCAAGATATCTTGCACGCAAATATCTGGACGAAGTCCTGGAACACATCACAGAAAAGCAGCTCATCTATCCGGAATAATCTCAGAATTTACCGGACCGGTCCCGTGCAGTTCTCCAGTCTCTGATCTGCACGGGATATTTATCGGTTCAGCACCTGAATCTGACATATTTCCATCGCATTCAACGCATTCTCATGACTCTGCGGCGTGACACCGGCACAACAGGACGCATCTACCATGACAGGCACCTCCGGAAGAAACGCTTTTACGAGCATTGCGTTAGAGATCACACAGATATCCGTACACAGACCGATCAGAGTAACCGACTCTACTCCCGTCTTCCCCTGCTTTCTCAGATCTTCATCATATGCACACAGTAATGCTCCCAGGTATCTGCTCCCAAATGTCGGTTTATCAATCGGTTCTTCTTTTCGAAGTGCGTCAATCTCCGGATGTATTTCCCATCCTGCAGATCCCCGGATACAATGTTTTACCGGAAGATTTCTTCCCTCCTGTGTATCCATATAATTTTCCCCATGTGTATCCCGGGTATACATCACTCTTCCATCGAAAGTTTTTATCTTTTCCACAACCTTTGGTACGATCGATACTGCTTCTTTTGTTCCCAGTGCTCCATCGATAAAATCATTCTGCATATCAACTACTATCAATACATTCATAAGATACTCCTCTCCATATGGAAAAAGAGGCTATTGCCTCTTTTTCTTCATAATTTATTCCATATTCCCCGGAAATCTCGGAATTCCGTCAAATCCGACCTTCAGATCTGCATCTGTCGGAATGTAATCTTTCATCTCACCATTATGGAACTTTTCATAAGCAACCATATCAAAATATCCGGTACCTGTCAGACCAAACAGAATCGTCTTCTCTTCTCCAGTCTCTTTACATTTCATAGCCTCATCAATTGCCACCTTGATCGCATGACTGCTTTCCGGCGCCGGAAGAATGCCTTCCACTCTTGCAAACTGCTCTGCCGCTTTAAACACTTCCGTCTGTTCCACACTTCTTGCCTCCATATATCCATCAGCATATAACTGTGACAGTATAGAACTCATACCATGATACCGGAGACCTCCTGCGTGGTTCGGTGACGGAATAAACCCACTTCCAAGTGTATACATCTTAGCCAGCGGGCATACCATACCGGTATCGCAGAAATCATATGCATATACGCCTCTGGTAAGACTCGGACAAGATGCCGGCTCTACCGCGATAAACTGATAATCTGCTTCTCCTCTCAGTTTTTCTCCCATAAACGGAGAGATCAGTCCGCCGAGGTTTGATCCACCGCCTGCACATCCGATAATGATATCCGGCTTGATTCCATACTTATCCATTGCTGCTTTTGCTTCCGCACCTATCACAGACTGGTGAAGTAATACCTGATTTAATACACTTCCCAGAACATATCTGTACCCTTCCGTACTGGTCGCTACCTCTACCGCTTCCGAGATCGCACATCCCAGACTTCCGGTTGTACCCGGATGTTCTGCCAGAATCTTCTTTCCAATCTCAGTCTCTGTCGAAGGTGACGGTGTCACGCTTGCTCCATATGTTCGCATTACTTCACGTCTGAATGGCTTCTGTTCATAGGAACACTTCACCATAAACACTTTACAGTCCAGATCCAGATAAGAACATGCCATGGAAAGTGCAGTTCCCCACTGTCCGGCTCCCGTTTCTGTCGTCACACCCTTCAGTCCCTGCTTCTTTGCATAATAAGCCTGTGCGATCGCTGAATTCAATTTATGACTTCCACTGGTATTATTTCCTTCAAATTTGTAATAAATCTTTGCAGGTGTCTGTAATTTTTCTTCCAGACAATATGCTCTTACGAGCGGTGCCGGACGATACATCTTATAAAAGTCCTGAATTTCCTGTGGGATAGCAATATATCTGTCATCGTTATTCAATTCCTGCTGAACAAGCTCTTCACAAAATACTCCGGACAGTTCCTGTGCTGTCATCGGCTCTAATGTTCCCGGATTCAAAAGCGGTGCAGGCTTATTCTTCATATCTGCACGTACATTATACCATGCCTTTGGCATCTCGTTCTCTTCGAGGTAAATCTTATAAGGAATGTTTTTGTCTTTCTGATCTTTCATTATTTTGATCTCCTTTCATTGAAAACTCTCGGGACATGGGATTTTTTATTATAGATTCATTTTTCCATAAATAAAAAATACCCTTATCCCATACAATCACTATTGCAGGGACAAGAGTAATATTATCAACTCCTGCGGTGCCACCCGGCTTGGTATATCATCCTGTTCATATACCCTCTCATGCGTACTGCCATACGCGGACTTTGTTAACGGAGTACCCTCTCCGGCTTACTTACTCTGTTCTGCATGGTCTACATTTCAGTTTGCCCTCGGAAGTCCATTCCCTATAGCTTTGACCTGCTGCAATCCCACCGTCTGCAACTCTCTGTGAAGCAAATATCCATAAGTACTTACTCTTCCTCATCGGTTTGATAACACTTTACCACAGTGAATTATCATTGTCAAGTTTTAATTCTGAATTTGCAGGAGCTTTCTCTTCAATTCTTCCTCAAGACGAAGCATCTCTTTCTCAGCTTCTGCCCGTTTTTGACGTCCCTCCTGCTGAATCTTCATGACCTCGTCAAAGGTTGTGATCAATGTCTCATTTGTATGCTTCAAAGTCTCGATCTCGACCACTCCCCGTTCAGATTCTTTCGCAGTATCTACTGTAGCCATCTGCAGCTTCTGCGCATTTTTCATCAACAGTTCGTTGGTCATGTCAGTCACCTGACGCTGCGCCTCGGCAGCCTGTGCGGAATGCTCTACTCCAAGAGCCAGTACGATCTGACTCTTCCAGAGAGGGATGGTATTCACCACTGTAGACTGTATCTTTTCCACCATAAGGGTATCATTACTCTGCACCAGCCGGATCTGCGGGGCAGTCTGCAGAGAAACGGTTCTGGTCAGTTCCAGATCATGAATCTTCTTCTCAAAACGATTGCACATGCCGTCCAGATCCTTTGCAGCCTGTGCATCTTCCGCAAGGCCGGTCTGGCGGGCTTTTTCAAGAAGTTTTGGAATCTCTTCTGTTCTTATCTCATAAAGCTTCTTTTTCCCTGCCAGAATATACATGGACAATTCCTTAAAATAAGTCAGATTCAGTTCATACATCTTGTCCAGCAGCGCAATATCTTTTAAAAGCTGTACCTGCTGTTTTTCCAGCATCTTACAGATCTCATCGATATTGGTTTCTGCCTTTGCGTATTTCGCTTTCATACTCTGAAGCCTGTTTGATGATTTTTTAAAAATTCCGAAGAATCCTTTCTCTTCCTCCTCATCAAAACTCTTCAATTCTTTCACAACACCGGAAAGCAGCTCTCCGACCTCTCCCAGATCTTTGGTTCTTACATTTTCCAGAGCCTTTTCAGAAAAATCTGCCATCTTCATCTGAGTTCCGGCTCCATACTGCAGAATCACCGTAGAATTAGTCAGATCGATCTGGCGGGCAAATTCATCGACCGTCTGTCTCTCTTTTTCAGACAGCATGGATTCATCAAATTCCTTTAATTCATCATTCATAATCTTCTCTCCTCTATTTTCCCCATTCATTTTCAGTCAGACCTTCCTGTGCCAGCATGGTACGCAGCACAGATATATCGGAAGATACATCCCATGCTGTATCCTGAAACAGATCATCCAGCAATTTTTCGAATGCCAGATTTAACGTATCCAGCGTCGCTTCGATCTCTGCTTTGGACGAACGGATATTCTCGCCGTTTACAGGCTGTGAATCCAGTTCCTGATACGCCTCTAACAGCCTCACAGTCGTCGGAAGATAATATTCCATCAGTCTCCGGATATCCTTTACCGACTCCGGACTCTGCTCGATTCTGTCAAAGATCCTGTCTACCAGCAGTTCCATATGGGAAATCTTTGCTGATATCTCTTCTCCCGGGATCGCGTCATTACATTCATGTATTTTACGAATATATGCATCGCCCTCTTCCAGCACCTGCCGGATCTGTGGAGCGAGTTTCTCGTATTCCATCTTCTCTTTTTGCCTTTCCTGCTCCTGTGCCTTCTGCTGCTTTTGTGTTCTGATCCGCTGTTCTTCTTCTTCTCGTTCCGCCTGCATGCGTTCCTTTCGAAGTCTCGTATACTGGTCATACATCTCATCCGAAACAATAAGGCATGCCTTGTCTGCATCCAGATGTCCCTCCCGGAACCACCCTTTCTTTATCATATACTCCAGGTCTTTTACCACATATTTACTTTTTTTCCCGATTCCGTCCGCAAGTTCTCTGATATTGCAATACTCCCTGCATCCGATCTTCCGAACATATTCCTCAAAACGGCTGGCCCTGTCAATACTTGAAAAGCCCTTTCCTGCAATGATTCCCCCTGTCACACTGATGACCATAAAACCTGCAAGGAGCAGAATACTACTGTATATATTGCCGACCCCTGCTAAAAGAGTATGTATGATCATCACTGCCAGCATCAGCAGAAACGACAGACCCAGAAGTCCTCCCGTGATCATGGACACATATCCCCACACTTTCAAAGAGACAGTTTTCCGGTACAGCTGTGTCTTCGGCTTCATCTGGCATTTCTGAGCAACCGGCTGTTCCCCGCATGACCGCGTCCACTGTTTTCCGGCTGTTTTCATTCCCTGGGTAAAGCCATCCACTGCGCTGTTTATTGTATTTGTAATTGTCTGATTCAACTGTTCAAAATTCTGAGAATCAATCGCATCCTGCACTGTATTTCGAATCGTCTCGCCCAGTTTTTCCCAATCCTGATTCACCATCTTGTTGTCTTATCCTTCCGTTATACCTTTTATGCTACAGATAAATTGATTGTATCATAATTACATTTAAATGAAAATGGAAACAACAAAAAAGGATTGCTGTAAAATAAAGATATACTCTCTATTTTTCAACAATCCTCTTCTAATATCTTTCAGGAAACAATTAAGCTAATTTAGCCTTAGCTGTCTCAGCAAGCGCTGCAAATCCTTCTGCATCGTTTACTGCCATCTCTGCAAGCATCTTTCTGTTGATATCGATATTTGCAAGCTTTAATCCATGCATGAACTTGCTGTAAGAAAGTCCATTCATTCTTGCTGCAGCATTGATACGTGCAATCCATAACTGACGCATCTGACGTTTACGCTGCTTTCTTCCTGCATAAGAAGATGTAAGAGCTCTCATAACAGACTGTTTTGCAACTCTGTACTGTTTAGAACGTGCTCCTCTGTATCCCTTTGCTAACTTTAATGTTCTATTATGTCTCTTTTTAGCGTTTAAACCGCCTTTAATTCTTGCCATGTCTTATATCCTCCTTCATTTACTGAACCTTATCTTAGAGATATGGTAATACTTTCTTCATGTTCTTTACATTAGTTGCATCAGCGATGGTTGATTTTCTAAGATTTCTTTTTCTCTTTGTAGATTTCTTAGTTAAGATATGGCTCTTATAAGCTTTATTTCTTTTTAATTTTCCTGTACCTGTCTTTTTGAAGCGCTTTGCAGCTGCTCTATTTGTTTTAATTTTTGGCATGATAAGTTCCTCCTTAAATTTGTAATATATTTTTAACGTTTTTCAGTTAAAACCATGCTCATACTTCTGCCTTCCAGTTTTGCCGGCTTTTCAACGACAGCCACATCCTCAAGCATCTTTGCGAAATCATCAAGAATATGCTTGCTCTGCTGCATATGTGCCATCTCACGTCCGCGGAAACGCAGAGTTACTTTTACTTTATTTCCTTTTGTAATAAACTTTTTCGCATTATTCACTTTCGTATTCAGATCATTTGCCTCGATATTGGGTGAAAGACGCACTTCTTTTACTTCAACGGTCTTCTGCTTTTTCTTTGCCTCTTTCTCCTTTCTTGCAAGCTCATATCTGTACTTTCCGTAGTCAATAATCTTGCAGACAGGCGGCTGAGCCTTCGGAGCTATCTTTACAAGATCAAGATCTGCTTCCTGAGCAAGCTTCATTGCCTCTTTCGGAGACATAATTCCCAGCTGATCTCCATTCTCTCCAATCACTCTTATCTCTTTGTCTCTAATCTGCCCGTTAATCATTAATTCGCTAATTGTTGTGCACCCCCATCATAAAAAAATAAGTGAATAGTTTTGAGACTATCCACTTACATATTTCCATAAAACGACCTGCAAAAGATCTCTATGTGCAATATCAAACCAGTAGTCACCCGATTGTGCTATGGTGAGAGTGGATACTCTACTTTATTTTTTGCCTTACGCATCTATTAATTTAACACATCTGAATACGTTTGTCAATCTGTTTTTTTATTCTTTTACAGTTCCTGTTCAGATGCATATATACTATATTATTTTACTACTTTGTTTCATTGTTGTCTATAATTTTCCTTGAAAAAAACTCTGTTTCATGGCATAATCAACTCCATAGAGCAATTTATTTGAGGAATGTTCGTATTATCAATTGAGGAGGTTTTTTTCACATGCAACAAGAAAGAAGTAATTTTACCAACAAGCTCGGATTTGTTCTGGCCGCTGCCGGATCCGCTGTCGGACTTGGCAACATCTGGAGATTTCCATATCTTGCAGCAAAATATGGCGGAGGAACGTTTTTACTGATTTATCTGATTCTTGCAGTCACATTTGGTTTCAGCCTTATGATTGCCGAGATTGCTATCGGACGCAAAACAGGACTCAGTGCCATCGGCGCTTTCCAGTCACTGGATAAGCGGTTCGGATTTCTGGGAATTCTTGCATCCGCGGTCCCAATTATCATCTTCCCATATTATTCTGTTATCGGAGGATGGGTATTGAAGTATTTTGCAGTTTTTATCAGCGGCAACATGACTACATCTGCTGCAGATGACTATTTTCCGTCATTCATCAGTGGTGCCTTTGAACCGCTTGGATGGTTTGCACTATTCCTTGGAGCCACAGCCATCATCGTATTATTCGGTGTTGAGAAGGGAATTGAAAAAGTAAGTAAGATCCTGATGCCGCTCCTGGTAGTCTTAACCTTATTTGTCGCAGTCTATGGTCTTACCATAGATGGTGCAATGGATGGACTTGCTTATTATCTGAAACCACATATGGCAGACGTTTCCGCCAAGACGATCCTTGCTGCTATGGGACAGCTGTTCTACTCCATGTCTCTTGCTATGGGTATTATGATTACATATGGTTCTTATATGAAGAAAGACAATAATCTTGAAAGTTCTGTCCGTCAGATCGAGATCTTTGATACCGGTGTTGCATTTCTTGCAGGTCTTATGATCATTCCTGCCGTATTTGCTTTTTCCGGTGGCGACCGCAGTCAGTTAAGTGCCGGTCCCGGTCTGATGTTTATGACACTTCCGAAAGTATTTAACAGCATGAAGTTTGGCGGAGTCGTGGGAACATTGTTCTTCATTCTTGTATTTTTTGCCGCACTTACATCCGCAATCTCCCTGATGGAGACCATCGTTTCCATCTTTATGGACAAACTCCACTGGCAGCGCCGTGGAACCTGTATCTTTGTCTTTGTTCTTGCATTGATTATGGGTATTCCGTCTTCCCTCGGATTCGGTCCTCTGAGTTTCATCAGCTGGATGGGTATGTCCGTTCTGGATATTATGGACTTTGTAAGTAACAGTGTATTGATGCCGATCGTTGCATTCTTCACCTGTATCTTTGTTGGATTCATCCTGAAGCCAAAGACAGTTGCAGACGAAGTAAAAGAAGGCGGTGCAAAATTCGGAGCAGAAAAGATGTTTACTGTTGTAATCAAATGGATTGCTCCGATCTTCCTGGTACTGATTCTTGCAAGCTCCATCGCAAGCGCACTTGGATTATTTACAATCTAAAAATACAATAATTCATCTATCCCAAAACAGGAACCGCTGCAAAATACAGACGTATATTTTGCAGCGGTTCCTGTTTTCTTTATTCTACGATCCAGCTTTTTACATCTTTTGCCAGTGCGTATTTCTCCAGATATTGTTTGCCGGATATCAGCGCCTTTTCCAGATCCTGATTCTCCGAAAAAGAATAGATAAGCGTAAGCACCTCTTTTGCATCCTCAGTTATCATTGCCCTCTCAGAATCACTGGTAGAGCTGCCGATCGCCCCCTTTTCATCCGCAAGAACCGGAAGATGATCGATTTTAATTTCTTCTTTTCCGATTCCCTTATATGTCTCTCCTTCTTCCCCGATACGAAATACCAGCTCATCTCCGATATGCGCGATATCGTATGAACCTACAGAAAATCCGGATTCAACAGAGATCAGATTATTCACATCTACAACTGTATTCACCTCATACAGTCCCTTTCCCTGACCGATCCTGCGGATCAACGCTTCCGAAGACACGCGATATCTGCTTGGATCTTTTCCAAACGCTTTATATGCTGCCCGTGATTCTTTAATGTTCGGTATCTCATTGACGCCGTAATCAAAGATCGCATCTTTCGTCCTTTTATATATCTCTTTCTTCAAATATTTCCACATCTCTTCATTCTTTTTTTCAACTGTAACCTTATATTGCAGGCATCCCACCCGCACAGCCGGCCAGTGTTCTTTCATATTCCTGTCAATCACAAGCTTTTTTTCCATATTTATCACTTCCCTTAAATTTTCCTTCATTATATCGTTTCTTTTTTTCAGACACAACTTGTTTTTACAAAAAAGAAACTGTAATATAAAAGTAACTACTTTAAATGCTTTATAAAGGAGCTTACATCATGGATTTACGTAAATGGAAAATATTTCTCTCAGTTGTTGATCACGGAAATTTTACAAGAGCGGGTGAAGAACTCGGTTATACCCAGTCAGGTATCACACAGATGATGAAATCCGTAGAACAGGAAGTCGGATTTCCTCTCTTCCATAAAGGACACCACGGGGTATCTCTCACTGCTGCAGGTGAAGAACTGCTTCCTGCCATCCGTAATCTTCTGTCGGCAGATGAGTGTCTGAATCAGGAGATATCCTTCTTAAAAGGCGCCAAAAAAGGAACTTTAAAAATCGGCACTTACGTAAGCTGCTCGATCCACTGGATCCCTGAGATTATACAGGAATTCCAGAAAGAATATCCTGAGATTCTCTTTGATATTATGGAAGGAGGAGAAGCCGAGCTGGCTGACTGGCTGGAGAATCATAAAGTAGATATAGGATTTACCAGCTACCACTTGAATAAAACCTATGAATTCATTCACGTGTTCAATGATCCCATGTATGCTGTTTTTCCAAAAGGTCATCCATTTTCCCAATATGACGTCATTCCCATCGAATGGTATCAGGATGTTCCTTTCGTTGTCTCCGACTACACATACGGCAACGATGTACGCCGGATCCTGAAAGAAGCAGATGTACGTCCGGACATAAAATATACAACCAGCAATGATTTCACCGTAATATCCATGGTAGAGCATAACCTTGGAATCACCATTCTTCCATCTCTTGTTCTTCGGGGACTGAGCGGCAACTTTGAAAAGCGTCCGCTTACGCCCGCCTGTCACCGGGATCTTGGAATGGCCGTTTCTTCTGTAAAAACGATGTCTCCGGCCATGAAGATATTTATCAAATACGCCAGAGAATATCTGCTGGATTAATACAATATTACACAAAAAAGATGACAATCAGATTCCCACACTGACTGTCATCTTTTACATATTCCATCCATTTGTGAAATGATGCTTTTTCATACTGCCATTACACTTTTAATGGTTTTATCTGTGATTGCCCATACATACAACTGCCAGAATTCCCGGACCAGTGTGACCGCCGATTACCGTTCCGACATTATTGATGATGAACTTTTCTACTCCCATCTTTTCTCTCACCAGATCTGCAAGATACTCTGCATCTTCCAGACAGTCTCCATGAGGAATCATTACAATGTCATTCTCAACACCTTCTGAGGCTTCCATTGCCATATCTACAAGCCTGCCGATCGCCTTTTTCCTTCCTCTTTCCTTACGGATCACTTCAAGCTTTCCTTCGTTATCGAGATAGATGATTGGTTTGATCTTTACCATTGATCCCAGCACCGCAGAAGTCTTTGAGATTCTTCCGCCTTTCTGCAGATGATTCAGATCATCCACCATAAAGAAATGGCAGACTTTCAGTTTATGATCTTCCACCCACTGTGCAACCTCTTCCATGGTCTTTCCCTCTTTTTGGAGCTCCAACGCTTTATAATCGATCATACCCTCTCCAAGGCTTGCACATAATGTATCAACTACCATAATTTTTCTCTCCGGATACTTTTCCCGAAGTTCCTCCGCAGCAATTCGCATGCTGTTATATGTACCGCTCAGACCGGAAGAAAAAGCAAGATGCAGAACATCCTTTCCTTCCTTCAGAATCGGTTCCAGAATCTCCATCGCTGCTTCCGGATTCACCTGAGACGTAACTGACATCTCGCCGGCTCTTAACCTTCCGTAAAATTCTTTGGAAGACATGTCAAACATGTCCCGGTATGTCTTTCCTTCCATCGTAAAACTCAATGGAATCACCGGAATGTGATTCTCCCGGATCCAATCTATCGGCAGGTCAGCCGTACTGTTAATCGTAATCACATAATCATTCATTCTCTTTTCCTCCTTGTGCCCTCTTATCTTATCATCTCATTACATATTACGCAAAACCTTTTTCATTGTAACTGCGAACAATATTCCTGTCGTGGTCACGGATATAAAATCCGCAATCGGTTCCGCAATATAGATTCCCAAAACTCCCATATATTTCGGAAGTATGATCGCAAGTGGTATCAACAGAAACACTTTCCGAAGCAGCGCGATGAATAAAGATACCTTTGCCTGGCCAAGAGCCAGAAATACAGTCTGACATGCCGACTGTATTCCAAAAATGGAAATCACAAGAAAATATACAGGCATATAAGTACATGTCAATTCCACAAGTTTTTTATTATTCGTAAATATCATTGCATATACATGTGGCTTCAAAATAGCAATTCCTGCAAGAATCAGCGTACCCAAAAGACAGCTCAGAATCAGACGCCAGATGGTACCTTTCACTCTGTCTTTCTTTCCCGCACCATAATTATAACTGATGATCGGCTGTACTCCCTGTGTAATCCCCTGAATCGGTATAATGATCAACTGCATGATACTCATCATAATCGACATCGTTCCTACGTAGAGATCCCCACCGTACTGCTGAAGCCCGGAATTCAATGTAATTGTCACGAAGCTTTCCGTACTCTGCATAATAAACGGAGAGATACCAAGTCCGGCAATAAGCTTCACCACATCTTTTTGCAATCGAAGATTCTGAACTTTCAGGCGCATAACACTCTTTTCCGACACAAGAAAACGGACCACCCAGACAGCGCTGACTGCCTGTGATATGATCGTTGCAAGCGCCGCTCCCTTTACTCCCATATCCATCACAAATATCAGCACCGGATCCAGGCAGATATTCACCACAGCGCCGATCAGGACAGACAGCATCGCAATCTTCGCCTCTCCCTGCCCGCTGATAAATGAATTCAGTCCGAGTGCAAACTGTACAAAAACCGTGCCAAGAAGGTAGATTCCGATATAATCCCTTGCATATGTAATCGTCGTATCACTCGCACCAAATGCATATAAAATCGGCGTTTTAAAAACAGAAAATCCAATCGTCAGAATAATAGAAAACAATATCAGCAGTCCGGCGGAATTTCCCAGAATCTCCTCCGCTTTATCCGGATGTTTTTTCCCAAGCTGTATAGAAGCAAGTGGAGCACCTCCCATCCCGGCAAAAGCACTGAATGCTGATATCATCAAAATAATAGGAAATGTAACGCCAACTCCTGTCAGCGCTACATCCCCGTATCCATGAATATGTCCAATGTAGATCCTGTCCACAATATTATATAGCAGATTAATAAGCTGAGCCGCAACCGCCGGCATTGCAAGGGAAACCATCAGCTTTCCAAGAGGTGCAGTCCCAAGCCGTTCATCTTTGTTTCCTTTCATCATATTACAATCCCTCTTTTACAAATTATTTCTCAACGTTGTATTTTAGCACACTGTTCCTATATTGTCCAACGCAATATAAACTTCTGCAGTTTCTGCACTAATTTAACTTGACATTCAGATAACTTCTGCCAGACAGTGTTTTATTAAAACAAATGCTGCATATGATCAGAATACTTCCGGCAGCAAATCCAATCCAGTCAAACAGTGCCGTAAGTATCAGAAGCTCCAGACGCATGAATTTCAATGCATAGCCAAGTTCAAAATTCGGCTGTGTGTAATTGGCCACCGCCACAAATGCCATATAAAGCATAACTTCGCTGTTGAACCAGCCGGAAGCCACCGAAAATTCTCCCATTACCAGACCCGCAATGACACTGAGCGGTGTACTTAACATACTTGGTGTATTCAGTGCTGCCAGTCGAAGGCCATCTATCGCAACTTCCAGAAGGAGAAGCTGCCAGATCAGAGGAATGTTGACCGTATCTTTTACCGCAACAAAAGCAAACACCTGTGGAAGCCAGTTCAGGTTCTGCATAAAAAGCAGAAATACCGGTGTCAGGAAGATTGTCATCAGATTGATAAGTCCTCTGGAAACCTTAAGATACACGCTGGTCAGAGTCGGGAAATAATAATCATTTGCTTCTTCAATCATATCATAGATCGAAGTCGGCAATATCATTGCGGACGGAGAATTATCCACCAGAATGACAACTTTTCCTTCCAGAAGACAGGCTGCAGCCGTATCCGGCCGTTCTGTAAACTTGAATTTGGGAAACGGATTGTACCATTTCCGCTTAAAAAGGCACTCTGCCAGGCTCTGCTGATTCATCCTCAGATCATCCGTTTGAATTGCCTGAATCCGGTTGGATACATTTTTCAGAAGCTCCTGATCCACACGATCACTCATATAGCAGATTGCCACGTCTGTACGGGAGCTGTCTCCCACTTCTGTCATCTCCATCACAAGATGAGGATCACGAATCCGCCTTCTCATCAGCGCTGTATTAAATACAATCGTCTCCACAAATCCATCTCTGGAACCACGAAGTGCCTTATCTTTATCCGGCTCCTCCACGCTTCTAGCAGGATAAGTTCTGCAGTCAATCGCAATACACGCCTCATATCCGTCAATAAACACACATGTTACACCGGATAATACATTCTTCATCACCTGATCAAAATTCCCCAGAACATCTACTTCAACATATGGAACGCATTCTCTTGAAAAACGCGTTGCATCCGGCGGCATATCTTCTTTGGTTACTTTCATCAATGAATCCATGATCTTGAGCATCGTCTCATCTTTTGTAAAACCATCAATAAAATAAAAAGAAGACATTCTGCCTCCAATCACAATGTCTCTCTGTATCATATCAAAACTGTCCTTCAACGGGAGCACCTGATTCATATATGCGGCGTTTTCCTCCCGTGAGGCAGCTATCTTCTTATTCAACTGTTCGCGTGTCCTGTGACCTTCCATCATTCATCCCACCTTCTTCTTTTTCTGGGATATAGGATGTCCAGAATACTCATTATTATACATCTGTCTATATTATGATTTACTTTCCTGTCGTACTTCCAAATCCGCCATTCCTGATACCGGTCGCTTCATCATCCATCGTAATTCCATATTCCATGAAAATTCCCTGCATGAATCCTGTGCCGGCCTCAATTTCTATTGTCTTATCTTCATTGGTATCATTGGTAATCTTGGCAAATATGTGTCCCTCATTATCCGAATAATAATAATCGCTGTCAATGATTCCAACCGTATTATTCAGCTGCAGGCGATATTTAAATCCGAGCCCGCTTCTCGGATAACACTGAAGCACCCAGTTTTCTTCCATCTTCACCCGTATTCCTGTAGGAATCTTCGCTGTCATTTTAGGAGCCAGAACGATCTTTACCGGTGCATAGAAATCATATCCTGCAGATCCTGACGTTGCTCTCATTGGAAGCCTGATACTCTGATAAACTGCTTCTATCTCCTTTTCTTCCGCCTCTCCAAATGCATCAGTATACCCTTTTTTAAACTGATCATAACTGACTTTATAGAACTGTGCAATTCTTTTTGCCATCTTGCTGTTTCCTTTCTCCATACACACAGAGCCCGTTAATTGCCACACTCTATACTGATCTCATTGAACAGCTTAAGTACATCATCAACTACGATCTGTGCCTTTTCTTCTCCTTTTTTATCGAGTATTACTTCTCCCTGATGCATCATGACAAGACGATTTCCGTATTCAATCGCATACCGCAGATTATGAGTTACCATGATCGTCGTAAGCTGCTTTTCTTTTACGATCCGATCTGTCAGCTCCATAATCAGCTCCGCAGTTTTGGGATCCAGGGCCGCTGTATGTTCATCAAGAATCAAAAATTCAATCGGAGTCATCGTTGACATGAGAAGAGCCATCGCCTGGCGCTGACCTCCGGACAGAGATCCTACTTTTACATTCAGCTTATCCTCCAGTCCGAGATTCAGTTGTCTGAGCTGATCACGATAGTAATCGATCCTTGCTTTGTTTGTACCTCTTCCAAGCCCAAACGTCTTTCCTTTATTGTCAGCAAGAGACATATTTTCCAGAATCGTCATGGACGGACACGTTCCCATAGCCGGATTCTGGTATACCCGGCCAATTCTCGTATTTCTCTTATATTCTTTTTGTTTTGTAATATCTTCTCCGCCAATCAGTATCTGTCCCTGCTCTATCGGAATGCTTCCGCAGATGATATTGAGCATGGAAGTTTTTCCGGAACCGTTACTTCCGACAACTGCCATAAAGTCTCCCTTTTCAATTGTCAGATTGAAGTCCTGAAACAGACACATCTCGTTGACAGTGCCCGGATTATAATACTTATGGATTCCTCTTAATTCAAGCATTCTTATTCACCTTCGTCTTTCTTTCCATGCTGATGATCAAAATGATCAGGAATAACACTGCAGTGATCAGCTTCATTGCCTGTGGTTCAAAGTTACGAAGCGCAATCGCCACACATGCCTTATAGATCACAGACCCGATCAAAACTGCAGATGTCGTTTTTAAGACAGAAAACTTTTTGAAAATGCTGGTTCCTATAATTACACTCGCCAGCCCGATTACCATAGCTCCGGTACCCATGGAGATTTCAAATACCCTCTCCTCCTGCGCAAATATACACCCGGCCAGAGATACCAGTCCGTTTGCAATCGCAAGACCAAGGATCTTTACATTGCCCTGATCCTTTGCAAGGGATACAACCAGTGTATCATTATCTCCGACTGCTCTGAGAAGGTATCCTGACTTTGTCTGAAGATACAGATCAAGTAATACCTTACATATCATAGCAAGAATCAATATAATAATCAACGTAATATATGGAGACAATACCTCCGGTACGATCTGATCCAGCAGGTCATTATGAAAAATCGTTTTCTGTGAAAACAACGGAACATTCGACGTTCCTGCGATGTAGAGATTGATGGTCCATAATGCCGTCATCATGATAATTCCTGATAACAGATCTCTGACTTTACATTTGATATGAATCAGTCCGGTACAGATTCCTGCCAGAACACCTGACAAGAATGCCAGAAGCAATGTCAGGTACGGGTTGATTCCACGCGTGATAAGGGCAGCTGTAATCGCTGCCCCCAGCGGGAAACTTCCATCGACTGTAAGATCCGGAAAATCCAGAATCTTATATGTGATATATATACCAAGTGCAAGAATCCCATAGATCAGTCCCTGCTCTAATATGGATATGATAAAACTCATGAGGCGCCTCCCAAAACATACTATTTATTCTGCAGTAATCTCGCTGAAGCTTTCCACTGCTGTCTCTGCCAGTTCATCCGGAACTGTAATTCCAAGATTTTCTGCAACCTTTAAGTTTACATAAAAGCCCGGTGTTGTAATCGTTTCAAAATCTATTTCTGATGCTTTCTTTGCACCTTTTAAAACCTGTGCTGCCATCTTACCAGTCTGTTCACCGAGAGCGAGATAATCAATTCCTTCTGCTGCAAGACATCCGATTTTTACCTGTTCAATTTCGCTTCCAAATACAGGAACATTCTTTTCATTTGCCTTTTCCAGAATTGTTGGAAGAGATGCAACCACCGTATTATCTGTCAGGTTTGTGATACAGTCTACCTGGCTTACCAGGTCATCTGCTGCAAGAGCTACATCTGCTGTAGATGTGATTCCTTTTTCTACCAGCTCAAAACCATATTTTTCTACCAGTTCCTCATACTCCTTTATTGCGGATACAGAGTTTGCTTCACTTGTTGTATACATGATTCCCAGTTTCTTTGCATCCGGAAGCATTGCACGGATCATTTTTAACTGCTCTTCTACAGGAAGCTTATCAGAAGTACCTGTCACTTCTCCAACCGGCTTTCCATCTTTTCCTGCAAGTTCTGCAGCAATAGGATCGGTAACTGCTGTATAGATAACCGGAATACCTTCATTCATAGCTGCATTATATGCACTTTGTGCAGTCGGTGTCGCAATCGCGCAGATCATATCCACTTTATCAGATACAAAACCATCTGAGATCTGCTTTGCATTTCCCATATCAGCAGTTGCATTCTTATATTCTACCGTCAGATTTTCACCTTCTACAATTCCTTCTGACTCCAGGCCATTTAAGAATCCTTCCCGGCAGTTATCCAGAGAACCGTGTTCTGCAAACTGAATAATTCCCAATGTGTAAGATTCCTCTGCTGTTTCACTTGCCGTATCCTGAGATTTTCCACATCCAGACATCATTGCCACTGCCATTGCTACTGTTAATAATCCTGCTACTACTCTTTTTTTCATTGTTTCGTTCTCCTTTTCTTTGTTAAACTATTTGATGTTGTGGAATGCATAAGCCAGCATCCACCTGTTAGGAGAGAAAGTTGAGATGAGCACAGACTTTAGCTCATTGTACGCGTAAATAAAAGACCGCCCCAAACCTACAGGTTTGAGGCGGTAATTATATCATAAATTATCGCGGTACCACTCAAATTGACGAATCGTCCACTTTCCTCATGTACTAACATACACTCCTGATTGATAACGGGTTCGGTTCCCGACATACTATACTTTCCTGTTAATACGGATTTCCAGCTGCCCTCGAAAGGCCATTCACTTACCGATCTCATACAGCACTCCCACCACCTGCTGCTCTCTGATATGTCACACTGTAAGCTACTCTTCTTTCTCAACGGTTTATGTATTCTTTTTATGATAACTACTTTACTTCAACAAAGTGCATTTGTCAATCCAAAGTTACTATTTTTTGGTCATTATTAATCTTTAATGATCGGAATCGGTGTATCATCCTTTGCATCCAGATCATTGATATACTTCTTTGTATCCTGTACCATCTGATTTGACAGAAGCAATACTGCCACAAGGTTCGGAATAGCCATCAAAGCATTCAGAGTATCTGCGATCAGCCATACAAGATCCAGCGCTACGATCGGTGCAATCGCGGCAACGATGACATACAGAATACGATATGGAATCAATCCCTTCTTGCCCAATACGTATTCAATACAACGCTCTCCGTAATATGCCCATCCAAGAACGGTAGAATATGCAAAACAGATAATACCAAGTGTCAGAATGATAGGCCCGATCACCGGAATCTGTCCAAATGCAAGTGATGTCAGCTGTCCTCCGTTATCCACAGAATCTGCATTGATAGAAGGATTTTTCATAATCGTAGTTACAAGTACAAGACCTGTCATCAGACATACAACAACCGTATCCCAGAATGTTCCGGTAGAAGATACCAGCGCCTGACGAACCGGATTTCTTGTCTGTGCTGCTGCTGCTGCGATTGGAGCAGAACCAAGACCTGACTCATTAGAAAACAGTCCTCTTGCAACGCCAAACCGGATTGCCATTGTAATACCTGCTCCTACAAGACCACCTGCTGCTGCGCCCGGTGTAAATGCCAGTTTACAGATAACGCCAATAGCAGGAAGGATGTAATCATAATTCATACCTAAAATGATAATACATCCGATTACATAGAATGCCGCCATAAATGGAACCAGTTTCTCGCATACACCTGCAATTGACTTAATTCCACCAAAGATAACGACTGCCGTAAGAACTGCAATCACGATACCAACGGCTACCGGCGGAATATTGAAGTTGGTCTTACATACTTCTGCGATGGAATTAACCTGTGTGGCACATCCAATACCAAAGGATGCGAGTCCTGCAAAAAGTGCGAACAACATTCCAAGCCATTTCATATTCAGCCCTCTTTCCAGCGCATACATTGCACCGCCCTGCATACGGCCGTCTTCTGTCTTAACTCTGTACTTTACAGCAATATAAGACTCTGCATACTTCGTAGCAATACCGAATACACCTGTCAGCCAGCACCACAATACAGCTCCGGGTCCTCCAAGAGCAATCGCCGTACCTACACCAACGATGTTACCAGTTCCGATCGTTGCCGCAAGAGCAGTCGCCAGGGCTCCAAACTGTGATACTTCACCCTCTGCTTCCGGATCCTTGGTAACAGACAACTTGATACCTTTTGTAATGGTATACCTTTGAATGAACCCGGTCCGTAATGTCAGAAATACATGTGTTCCCAGTAACAGGATGATCATCGGCCATCCCCATACAACACCGTTAATAGCATTTACTACAGAATTAATAGCTTCCAGCATACTATTCCCCCTTTTCTCTTTTTTTCTTTGCTTTGTACATGCACTTTTTGTTTCAATGGCTATAATAATACAAAAGAGTATCGGCAGCTGCTGTCGGTACTCTCTTAATGTATCACCTAATTAGATTGTACCTTAATATATTGAATATTTCAATAATTGTTATTAATTAAACATATATTTCGTTATTATAACCATTTTCGCAACACTATTCTTCACATATTTGCTCGTTAAATAAATAACTTGACATTATGTTGGAATTTTCAGACTATTTTTAAACACAAAAAACTCCCGGGAGTTCCATCCTTGGAGTTTTTTTCTTATCTTCATTACATGTAATTTACGAATATTTTATCATAGAGATGTATGATTATGCAAGTCTTTCTTTTCAAACAGATGTATCCGGCACTTTCTCCAAAGCATTTCCTTTATCGCTCAGATGGCGGTTCCACTCTGAGCTTTACAAGTTGCTCGGCATGTTGCTGCAGCTGATCCTGATATGCGAGATTTTTATATCTTTTTATCTGTATTTTCGTTGTTCCCATCCGATCTGCAACCTGATCTTCAGATGCTCCATATGCAAATAATGTAACTGCACAGCTGTTTCGCACACTCTGAGCGCTATAATGCGGGATTCCTGCTTTCTCTTCATATCTTCGCATCATGCGGCTGATATACATCGGATTCAATGGATTTCCCCTTCTGTTGCAAAACAGATAGGTCTGAGATCTGATTTTTTCATCCGGATTTCGCTCTTCCAAATATCTTTCCAAAATTCTGCACACATCTTCCGGAATATAGCATAATCTTTTTCTTCCCTGAACTAATGCATACATTCCGTTCGCATACCATGCCAGATCTTCCATTTTCAGTTGCATTACTTCTGTAGATGTAAGACCCATGCGAAGAAGAAAAGTCAGAACACAGTACTCCATAAGATTATCTTCCGCTGCTTTTAAAAGTTTATCCATATGCACAACCGGAACTGTCCTAGCATATTTTTCCTGCTTCGATAATTGCCGAAGATATGGGGAGTACTCATCCTGATATTCCTCTTTCACTTTGTATTTTTCGCGATTTTCACACACATACTCAGCAAAAGAATGAAGCTCCCGAAACTTTTTTGACATTGTTGCGGGTCTTATCTCTTTCTGTTCTACCTTATGTTTCAGAAAGTAAAAATATTCCTGTATCTCATACTTTTCAATTTCAAGAAAATCTTTATGAAAATACTCCATGATCTCTGATATATCAGTCCGGTAAGATGCCTCTGTCGTATGACTTTTAAAATGTGCAGTAAAATCCGGCCATATTACTTGACTTACAAGCCGCGATGCGTATAGGCTGTTCATTTTTATCCCTCCGCCTTGTTGAATGTCCGCGCAAGCGGACCATCCACATATATGTTATAAGTATATATCATACTATAACATAATTCAAGTAAATCATAATATCAGATATCCATCAGAACAAAAAAACAGCACCTTCGGAAGTTTATTCTTTTCTTCCGTTGGTGCTTTTATATTTTACTTGTCCCCATAATGATATCTGCATGCTAAGATATATACATTATTTTCATCAATCTTATAGATCAATCGGTCTTTGTCATTAATCCGTCTACTCCAGAATCCAGATAAATTTCCAGATAACACTTCAGGCTTTCCGATTCCTTCATTCCCATTTCTACAAATATCTTCTATAAGAATATTTATCTTTTTCAGTGTTTTTCTGTCTTCCGTCTGCCAGTATACATAATCTTTCCAACCGTTTTCAGTAAATACTTTATTCATCCGCGTCTGCCTCTATAAGATGATGTGTTGAAATATTTCCATTCTCTAACTGTGCTTTGGATTCCATCAGCCAATCATAATTTGCTTTATTTCCCATAATATAAACATTTTCCATCAAATTATTATAAGATTCTTCCGAAAGCATTACCACATTTTTATTATCCTTCCGGGTAACAATCATTGTTTCATAATCATCCGTAACTTTGTCCATGTAAGATTTCATATTTTCACGAAGTGTCGTATAATTCACCGCTAACACGATATGCACCCCCTATTCACGTACAGTTTTCTGTACACATATTATATCGTACATTATTCTGTACGTCAACACTTCTATTATATATTATGCCCCTTTTCTTAATCGTTACTCTGGATTTAAAAAGGTGTTCCCATCAAATCATAAGGCGTTACCTGATAGACATAATAATTCAGCCAGTTTGTATACAGATTATTCGCTGTAGCTCTCCAGGTAAGCAGTGGTTTATTGTCCGGATTATCATCCGGATAGTAATTTTTCGGAATCTCTATCGGAAGTCCCTTTCCCAGATCCCGTTTGTACTCACCATCCAGAGTCACTCTGTCATACTCCGGATGTCCCATCACAAAGATCTGACGTCCATCTTCTGCCATTGCAAGGAAAAGTCCTGCTTCCTCTGATTCTGCAAGTACCGTCAGTCTCTGATCCGCACGAATCTGATCCATAGGCACTTCTGTATGACGTGAATGTGGTGCCAGGAAAACATCGTCAAATCCTCTCACGAGTGGAATCTTACGATTCAATACCCTGTGCCAGAACACCCCGAATACTTTTTTATCCATCTGCACCTTATTAATTCCATAATGATAATAGATTCCGGCCTGCGCTCCCCAGCACAGATGAAGTGTTGACGTAACATTCGTCTTCGTCCACTCCATAATCTCTGTAAGTTCATCCCAGTAATCCACTTCTTCAAACGGAATCTGTTCCACCGGGGCACCTGTAATAATAAATCCATCAAATTTCTGATTCCTGATTTCCTCAAATTTCTGATAAAACTTGTTCAGGTGACTGAGAGACGTGTTTTTCGCCTGATGACTTGATACCATAACAAAAGTCACATCCACCTGAAGCGGCGTGTTCGATAAAGATCGCAGAATCTGGAGCTCTGTATCCTCTTTCAGTGGCATCAGATTCAAAAGCCCGATCTTGATCGGACGGATGTCCTGATGCGTTGCTCTATGCTCATCCATTACAAATATGTTTTCACTTTCAAGTATTTCCTTTACCGGAAGATCATTCTGCACTCTGATCGGCATAATCACTATTCCCCTTCTTCTTCATTATTTTCATTCTTTTCATCCCGTTCATCTTCATCCGTTCCCGGCTGCGGGTGAACATAATCATCGCAGCTGACCTGTGACTTCAAATGAACATACTTTCCATTGTTATCTACATAACTCATCGTATCATAATATCCCGAATCTGCCGGAAGCTTCTTCTTTTCCAGCCGGTTATCCAGAATCAGTTTTACAATGTAATACAACACCGCAAATGTCGGTACCCCCATCAACATACCTAAGAATCCGAACAGACCTCCTCCCAGGAGAATGGCCACAATTACCCAGAATGCAGACAGACCGGTAGAGTTACCAAGGATCTTTGGTCCCAGAATATTTCCGTCAAACTGCTGCAGGATCAGAACAAAGATAATAAAATATAATCCCTTGATCGGATCAGACAACATGATCAGAATTGCACTCGGTACTGCACCGATATAAGGTCCAAAAAACGGAATCACATTCGTCACACCTACAATCACGCTGACCAGAAGTGTATAAGGCATATTCATAATAGAAAGACCAAAGAAGCATAATACTCCGATAATTGCTGAATCAATCATCTTGCCGATAATAAACCCTCCAAATATCTCATTGGTCTTCGTAGCAAGATGAAGTACGATATTGGCATGTTCAGAAGTAAGAAGTGCATAGACACCCTTCTTCGCCTGGCAGGCAAACTTCTCCTTTCCGTACAGCACATAAATGGATACGATCACCCCGATCAGTGCATTCACCAGTTCACTCAGCAGATTGATCACCCCAAATGTCAGTTGTGACATCACTTCATTTACCATATCCATAAGGTCTGTTCTGAGCCAGTTCTGAAAGGTCGCTGTTCCCTCCTTAAATGCTGCCTTCATAACAGTTGTCATCGCTGAATCATCCAGGGTCACATTGCTGAATCGATTTACAAGTTCATTCAGCTGTCCCGGAAGCGTGATGATCAGATTCCGGATACTGGAATACAATTCCGGAATCATCAGATTACACAAAGCTACAATCAACACGACCAGCAGCACCAGCGCTGTAAAGATACCGGCACCTCTGGAAAGTGATCTGACCCGTTCTTTGTTGTTCATCCTTTTTTCCAGAGCCGGTACCAGCAGATTGTCCACCGTCTTTACAATCGGATTCAGAAGATAGGCAATGATACATCCATAGATAATTGGCTTCAGTACATCCATGATCATGGTTACAACCCTAGATATTGCCTCAATCCTCAGCATTGCAAAATAGAACAGAATACAGACAAGAACCACCAGAAAATATGTCATTCCTCTGTTAAACTGCTGTCGCAGCTTTGACGGTCCTTTACGTCCGATCTTGGGACTGTTCGAATAATATGTATTTTCATCGGATTTATCCTTGCTCATATCTATCATCTTCCTTTTCATTCAAACAATTAAAATAATTATACTCTTCTTCTAAATTTGCGTCAATATAAAAGAGAAGTCCTGCGACTTCTCTTTTCCTTATCTTTCTTTTTCTAACATCCACACTTGAATGTGGCACATTCTGTCTGTTCGCACTGACATGCATTACTTCCTTCTACACTGATCTTTCCCGCATGACATTTACATTCCTTATTATACATGCATTCTGTCGCTTTACAGTCAATATTGCTCCTGGAAGATGCTTCATTTCCTGTCACATCTGTGTATGAAGACCCGTTTTTCCGTTCTTCAAAGCTGTCACAACAAGTCTCTTCGGACCGTTTTGCAGAACTTCCTCCAACTACAATACTGTCCAGATTACAATAGAAATTCTGATTATGTGTACATGTCTGTACGGTACATTTTAATTCTGGCATAATATTACCTCCTGTTTTCATATTTCAAAAGTTATTATGCCAGATTTTTTATCTTTTATTCGAGCTGCTCCAGAATCCGTAATTAATCTTCTTTTACAGTTTCACGCTGTGTCTTGGAAGCAATTTCCTCTTTGATATCAGCAATAAATGCATCCAGGGATTTCTGTCCTTCATCTCCTGCAAAACGGCTTCTTACAGAAACCAGATCCTGCTCCTCTTCCTTTGCTCCGACTACCAGCATATACGGAATCTTATTCATCTGTGCCTCACGGATCTTATAACCGATCTTTTCAGCTCTTTCATCAATCTCGGCACGGATTCCTGCCTGATCAAGTGCTGCCAGAACCTTCTTTCCATACTCCATATACTTGTCAGAGATCGGAAGTACCTTTACCTGTACCGGCGCAAGCCAGGTTGGGAACGCACCCGCAAAGTGCTCAATCAGGATACCGATAAAACGTTCAATGGAACCAAACGCAACTCTGTGGATCATGATCGGACGATGCTTTTCTCCGTCCGCTCCTGTATATTCAAGATCAAAACGCTGTGGCATCTGCATATCCAGCTGAATCGTTCCACACTGCCATGTTCTTCCGATGGAATCTTCCAGATGGAAATCGATCTTTGGTCCGTAGAATGCTCCGTCTCCTTCATTTACCACATATTCAAGTCCCATGTCATCCAGAGCACCTTTCAGACCTTCTGTAGCCATCTCCCAGTCTTCATCACTTCCCATACTGTCTTCCGGACGAGTAGAAAGTTCAACGTGATATTTAAATCCGAAAAGGCTGTACACTTCATCGATCAGTTTTGTAACACCCCTGATCTCATCACGTATCTGCTCAGGCATCATAAAGATGTGTGCATCATCCTGATTAAAGCAGCGTACACGGAATAATCCATGCAGGGCACCGGATTTTTCATGTCTGTGTACCAGACCGATCTCTCCCATACGAAGCGGAAGATCCTTATAAGAGCGCGGCTCAGACTTGTACACCAGCATACCGCCCGGACAGTTCATCGGTTTTACAGCAAAATCCACGTCATCAATCACTGTTGTATACATATTATCTTTGTAATGATCCCAGTGTCCGGAGTTTTCCCAGAGATGTCTGCTTAAGATGATCGGTGTGGAGATCTCCACATAACCATTCTTCTTATGCAGATCTCTCCAGTAATCCAGCAGGGTATTCTTAAGCACCATTCCCTTCGGAAGGAAGAACGGGAATCCTGGACCTTCGTCACACATCATGAACAGTCCAAGCTCTTTTCCCAGTTTTCTGTGATCACGCTTCTTTGCCTCTTCGATCATATGCAGATATTCTTCCAGCTCTGCTTTCTTCGGGAATGAAATACCATAGATTCTGGTCAGCATTTTATTTTTCTCACTGCCTCTCCAGTAAGCACCGGCAAGACTTGTGAGCTTAAATGCTTTTACTGTCTTGGTAGACATCAGGTGCGGACCTGCACACAGATCTACAAATTCTCCCTGCTGATAAAAACTGATTTCTTCTCCTTCCGGAAGATCTTCTACCAGCTCTACTTTATATGGTTCATCTTTTTCTTTAAAATATGCAATTGCCTCTTCTCTCGTTTTTGTAAATTTCTCGATCGGAAGAGCCTCTTTTACGATCTTCTTCATCTCTGCTTCAATCTTTTCCAGATCTTCTGCGGCAAATGGAGTCTCTCTGTCAAGGTCATAATAGAATCCATTGTCAATAGATGGTCCGATTGCAAGCTTTGTTTCCGGATAGAGGCGTTTGATCGCCTGTGCCATGATATGAGATGTTGTGTGCCAGAATGCACCTTTACCATCTTCTGAATCAAATGTCAGAAGTTCCAGTTCACAATCCTCGCTGATCTCTGTTCTGAGATCTGTAATCTCACCGTTTACCTTTGCAGCAGTTGCTGCTCTTGCAAGACCTTCACTGATATCTTTTGCGATATCCAGTACAGACATGCTTCCTTCATATTCTTTGAAAGATCCGTCTTTTAATGTAATTTTCATGATTGGTTTCCTCTCTTTTCTATAAATATTCTTTTGCTTTTCACAGGCATGAAAGGACTCTTTGAAAAGCTCCGATGATATAAAAAAGTCCCTTACAGCCTGTTGCTGTAAGGGACGAGTTCACTTTTTCTCGCGGTTCCACCCTGCTTGAACTGACATATGTACATGTCAGAACCACTTCATTCTGATGGTAACGGAATCACCGGACTGTTTTGCAGCCACTCAGAGGTAGTCTTCAGAAGGTTCCAAAACAAAAGGCTTGCAGCCGGTGGCCTTTCTCTCTGTCGTTTCTTTCCCAACCTACTCGTCTCGTCATCGTGTTTTCATATGTTATCATTATAACACCGTCAAATTCTTTGTCAACAATTTTATCATCCACATCTTCCACACTGCCAGACATTCCCTTACCATGTAATTCATGAACAGTACCGGATGACAGTCTGCCTTAACCGGACAAGGATCTGTATATCCGAGCTGCCTGGCATAACTGCATGCACGGTACAAATGAAAATTATTCGAAACAATGCCCACAGGCTCTGTTCTGTCCCCGATCAGCTCCATCGAGTACAGCAGATTCTCTCTTGTCGTTCTGGAACGTTCTTCCAGAATAATACGATGTTTCTCAATTCCATGACAGAGCAGATATTCTTCCATCGCATCTGCTTCCGTCCGTTCTTCCTTCTCTCCCTGCCCTCCGGATACAACGACTCTTGTCTTCGGATGGCGCGAAAGATATGACAGAGCACAATCCAGTCTGCGCTGCAAAGAATCTGTAATCCTGCGGCCGTTCACCTGCGCACCAAGAATAATCAGATAATGGCACTCCTTCTGACGGTTGCAGAACATCCCTCTGACAATGATTCCTTCAGTAAGCAGAAATATCCCTGCCAGGAAAGCGATTCCCACCTTAACGACATACGAAAACCCACCAACATCCACCGCTTTTGTAGCGGCAAGACAGATAATTCCTGCAATCAGCCAGAATCTTGAAAAAGTAGAATCCCATTTTTTAAGAACCGCACAGATAACCACATAATAGGTTATGCTGATGATTCCCAAAAAGATCAGAGCTATCTTCCACAGCATTTCTTATACTTTTTACCGGATCCACACGGGCACGGATCATTACGTCCGACCTTTTTCCCTTTACGGATCGTTCCTGACTCTTTCTGTTCTTTATATAACTTTTTCAGTTCTTCTTCTGAATAAATCTCTTGCCACTGCGGAAGTTCATACAGCCAGTCTGCTTTTGCTGCCACCATATTCTTATACAGTTTTTCTTTATCAAATGCAAGACTTACTACCGTATCTTCATCCATTGTCTCAATCGGATTCGCTTCTTTCAGGCTGTCGTTGATTCCATCCAGGAATCCAACCATAGTAAGAACTTCCTGTCCATACTTTTCAGCCAGTTCCTTTACGGTTCCTTTTACTTCCTCATCCGGACTGGCAAGCAGCTGTTCATAGATCTCTTTTTCAATCTGAAAATATGTGGACCAGAATCTCTGAAGCTGTCCTCTGTCCGCTTTCTCATCATATGCAATGTCATGCCACTGCTCCAATAATGTACGACTCATATTCTTATACTCCTTTGTATGCTTATATTCATTTGCAATTTTTGATTGCTCCCTATATAATATACTAAAGTCTTGATTAGATGTAAAGGATGATTCGTATGAAAAATGTAAAACGTATTCTGGCACTGATTGCCGCATTTCTACTGTTTGGCATGTATGCATGCACACTGATTTTTGCTCTGATCGGCAGTCCGAATGCTCTGAATCTTCTCTGGGCATCCATTGCCTCCACAATAATTCTTCCGGTTCTTTTATATGGTTATATGCTGGTCTACCGCCAGACCCATCAGAATCAGGACCAGGATGAAGATGACGCAAAATAGTACTCCAGAGGGGTCAGTTCTGACCCTTCCAGCATGCATCTCGTTTCTTTTTCCCTTATTTTCTTTCTTTTCGCCAGATATTCTTCCATCGATATCACTTCGTTCTTTTCGGTCTTCCATTCTCCTGTATGCATAATAATACCTCCGTTTCTATTATTTATGATCCCCCTTTGTCTTCCCGACTTTATTATTATATTTTTCATAATTGTATTATATGCATACTTTGTGTCGATATTATGTCTCTGCCCTGAAGATTTTCTAAATTGTTTCTTATAAAAATAAGAAGAGATTGCCACAAATATTTTGCAGCAATCTCCTGTTATCACTTTTTTATTTTTCTACATTTCTATAGATGATATCCGTTCTGCCCGGTCCGTTAGAAACCATCGTAATCGGATATCCGATCTGCTCTTCCACAAACTCTACATATTTTCTGCAGTTTTCCGGAAGATCTTCATAATTCTTAATTCCGCGGATGTCACATTTCCATCCCGGAAGAGTCTTAAGAACCGGTTTTGCTTTTTCCAGAAGATGCGTTGTCGGGAAGTCTGTGGTAACTTCTCCATCAATCTCATATCCCACACATACCGGAATCTCATCCAGATATCCAAGTACATCCAGTACCGTAAATGCCACATCCGTTGTTCCCTGCATTCTGCATCCATACTTGGATGCAACACAGTCAAACCATCCCATTCTTCTCGGACGTCCCGTTGTTGCTCCAAACTCTCCGCCATCGCCTCCGCGACGTCTCAGTTCATCTGCTTCCTCTCCAAAAATCTCACTAACAAAAGCTCCGGCTCCAACCGCACTGGAATAAGCCTTGCATACTGTCACAACCTTCTGAATCTCATATGGCGGAATTCCTGCACCGATCGCTCCGTATCCTGCAAGTGTAGAAGAAGATGTAACCATCGGATAGATTCCGTGATCCGGATCCTTCAGAGAACCAAGCTGTCCTTCCAGAAGGATATTCTTTCCTTCTTTGATTGCATTATGCAGATAAAGAGAGGTGTCGCATACATATGGCTCAACCATCTTCTTATATTCCTGCAGTTCCTGATATAATTCTTCCGGATCAATTGCCGGCTTATGATACAGATGCTCCAGCAGGACATTCTTCTGCTCGGCAACACGGACAACTTTTTCTTTTAACAGTTCATCATCAAAAAGCTCACTTACCTGAAAGCCGATCTTTGCATATTTATCTGAATAAAATGGAGCAATACCTGACTTTGTGGAGCCAAAGGACTTTCCGCCCAGTCTTTCTTCCTCATATGCATCAAAATTCTTATGATAAGACATTACCATCTGTGCGCGGTCAGATACCAGAATCTTCGGCATCGGAACACCTTTATCTATGATAGACTGAATCTCTTTAAACAGAACCGGAACATCCAGCGCAACACCATTTCCTATAATACTCGTCGTATGATTATAGAATACACCTGACGGCAGTGTATGCAGTGCAAACTTTCCATAGTCATTTATAATCGTGTGTCCTGCATTGGCACCTCCCTGAAATCTTACAATGATATCCGCCTCCTGGGCAAGCATGTCTGTGATCTTACCCTTTCCTTCATCGCCCCAGTTGGCGCCAACTACTGCTTTTACCATATCCATTCCTCCTGCGTTATTAACATAACTCATCGTTCATCTTATGCGGCCATAAAAAGCCACCTTGCATATTATACTATATTTTTCTTTTTATGTAAAATGCATTTTACATCGTTTCTGCAATATCTTGCAATAAATCACCTGTTTTCGGTCTTTTTTCATCCCCTCTTGGCATATACACATCTCATGGCTACATCAGCGGAGCAAACAGTTTCAGAACCTGACCCGAGATTTTAGTAAATGCCGTCATATTTTTCACCTCTGTCAGGGTCACCTTATGACACCTTACAAGAGTCTGCTGGAAATCTCTTTCCACTCTGTCTACTTCCGAATTATTATAGATGAAAACACCATTTTCAAAATGCAGATACAGGCTTCGGTAATCCAGATTGATGCTTCCTACGGTTGCCGTGTCATCATCTGACACAAATACTTTTGCATGCACGAATCCAGGCGTATATTCATAGATCTGCACACCTCCCTGTATCAGTTCTTTGTAGTATGTCTTTGCAACTGCAAATGCATACCACTTATCCGGAATATGCGGCATGATTATGATGACCTCTATTCCGCTCTTGGCTGCCCGGATCAGTGTTGTCAGCATCTCATTATCCAGAATCAGGTAGGGAGTCATAATATGCACATATTTTTTTGCATGATTCAGAATATGGAAATACACCTCTTCTCCCACATTTTCATTATCAAACGGACTGTCCGCGTACGGGATCACATACCCCATCTCCCGATAAAGTCCCCCTCTCTTAGGGGTCTGATACCTTGCATAGGTATCTACGCCCCGCTCATCCACATTCCACATCTGAAGAAAGATCATTGTCAGACTCTGTACTGCGTCCCCGCGAAGCATGATCGCCGTATCCTTCCAGTGACCAAATCTTTTTATCCTGTTAATATACTCATCCGCAAGATTTACACCGCCGGTAAATCCAACCTTTCCGTCAATGACACAGATTTTCCTGTGATCTCTGTTATTCTGTACGGTTGACACAAACGGACGGATCTTATTCGACATCTTGCACTTGATATCGTACTTCTTAAGCTTCTCCGGATAATTGTACGGAAGCAGCGTAAATGCGCACATTCCATCATACATGAAACGTACTTCCACACCTTGCTGCGCTTTCTCAATCAGAATATCCAGAATCGTATCCCACATATATCCTTCTTCTACGATAAAATATTCCATAAAAATAAATTTTCTCGCTTTTTTCAGTTCCTCAACCATACATTTGAACATATGCTCTCCCAAAGGGAAATATCTGATCTCTGTATTGCGATAAGTTGGGAATCCCAACTGATGAGAAAGATAATAGGACAGCTGAGCATTTGCCGATTTGCTTGCACGCAGAGCATCTACGATCTCCGGATCCTGTTCCATAAAAAGATCTGTCTCTACTTTCAGCACAGCGTGCCGGTTTTTCATATATCTCGTTTCTAACTGAAGCTGAACGTAGATATAAAACAGAGTTCCCACCACTGGCAATGCCAGAACCAGCAGCATCCACGTCATCTTAAATGCCGGATTTCCTTCAGAATTAATGATGTAGATCAGAACCACAATTCCAAGAATGGTCAGCGCGCCATAGATATAAGTTGCGTATTCCTGCAGAGAGATCGTTACATTTACCAATACTCCTATTTGCAGTAATATCAGGAGTACAAAAATCCCCGCTCTACTAAATACGATCTTGAACAATCCTTTCTTTGCCGTTCGTTTCGTTTCACTTTCTTTCTTCAATTCCTTCTCCTTCTTTCAATCCTTTCTCAACTTCGAATATATTGTACAGTGTACCACACTTTCATTTTCTTCTCAACTTACAGATATTTTATTTTATTTTTATAGGAAAAAGTACACAATATGTGATATGATAGAGATAATAATCGAAAGGAGTTCATGATCATGGAAAAATGGATTAAAAAAATATTAGGACTCGCTGCTGCTGGCGGTGCAATTGCAGGACTTATCTATTATTTTAAGAAAAAAGAAAACAGTGAAGAAGACGACTTCTCTGATGATTTCGAAGATGACGACTTTGATCTTGACAGTGATCTGCAGCCGGTAGACCGCGAATACGTCAACCTGAATACCGCTCCAAAAGACGAACCTGCTGAAAATGAAACGGCAGAAGAAGAGGCCGGAGAAGTGCCTGCAGAAGAGACGGAAGAAGCTGAGGAAATGACCGCAGAAGAAACGGAAGAAAAGGCCGAGGAAGCAACTGTAGAAGAGACGGAAGAAAAGACTGAGGAAGCATAATATACGAATAAGAAAGGATTGCCGGAAATACCATTTATCAGCCTGATATATGCAATTTTTCAAGAAAAGCTGAGGTAAGCGCATCAGCGTCGAAGCGTTCTTGTAAAAATTGCATAGATAAAGAATGATAAAAAATTTTCGGCAATCCTTTCTTTTTATGAGCTGAATTATGCTCTCCAGCATTGATTCAATATCTTCACCGCATCTTTAATATCCTGTTCTGCAAGGTTCGCATAACCCAGAAGAATCGTCGGTTCTGTCTGATTCTCCTTCTCAATACAATAATCTGACAATCCATATACACGGATATCCTTTTCCAATGCCCGATCTATCAGTTCCTTTTCTGACAGTCCGTTATGAAAAGTCAGAAGGAGATGAACTCCTCCATGCTCTCCGGAGATACTGCAGATATCTTCCAGCGGGCGAAGAGCCTCAATCAGCACATCATGTCGGTTCTTATATAATGCTCTTGTCTTATTCAGATGTCTCTCATAATATCCATCCTCAATAAACTTCTGAACAATCTGCTGATCCACCTTGGAAACCGTAGAATTTACGAAACTGCTTCTGGTACGATATGCATCCATCAGTGTCCACGGAAGTACCATGTAACTGAGTCGGATCGCAGGAGCGATTGACTTTGAAAACGTTCCCAGATAGATTACCTTATCCTGAACATCATAACCCTGAAGTGCCGGAATCGGCTTGCCCTTATATCTGAATTCACTGTCATAATCGTCTTCCACGATATATCTTCCCGGCTTCTGATAAGACCATTTCAAAAGCTCCATTCTCCGCCGGATCGGCATAATAATTCCGGTCGGATACTGATGTGACGGCGTCACATAGGCAATATCTGCTCCCGATTCTTCCAGCTCTCTGACATTCATTCCATACCTGTCCAGCGATACAGGAACCGTCTGATAGGCCATCCCGTTTGCCACCCGGTATGCCTGCTTATATGTGGGATCCTCAAAGGCGATTTTGTGTTCCGGACCAAGGATCATTCCAAGGAGCATAAATATATAATCACTTCCTGCCCCGATCACGATCTGCTCCGGGGAGCAGTTCACTCCCCGGGCCTGATACAGGTAATTACTGATTGCATTGCGGAATCCGGCCTCTCCCTGTGGATCACCGGACCGGAATAATTCTGTCTTATCATCAATCAACACATCTTTCGAAAGCTTTCTCCAGACATTGTACGGAAAGCTCTTTAGATCAACACCATTCGGCGTAAAATCATACCGATAGACTTTTTGATCTTTTTTCCTGATCGGTATCCGGTCCTGTCCCTTTTGCAGATGATACAGCTCATCGATCTGTGCCACAAAAAAGCCGCGATAAGGTACGGATTCAATATATCCCTCTGACAAAAGCTGCTCATAAGCAAGCTCTACCGTACTTCGACTGACCTCCAGATACTTTGACAAGGCTCTCGTTGACGGAAGTTTCTCTCCCTGCGGAATCTTTCCGCTCTGAATATCCAACTTAATATAGTCATAGATCTGCTCGTACAGCGGTTTTTTTGAATGAGGATTTAGATTTATCGTCAGTTCGTTCATAGCTGATCCACACTGCCTATTTTGGCAGTTTAAATGAACTCTTCAGTGATACGATACGGTTAAACACCAGATTCTCCGGAGTGGAATCCTTAGAATCAATACAGAAATATCCATTTCTGACAAACTGGAAGCTGTCATGCGGGCCTGCTTCCTGGAAGCTGTTCTCCACATAGCATTCTTTTAAGATTTCCAGAGAATTCGGGTTCAGATTCAGAGAACCATCTTCTTTATTGTATACGCCCTTTTCTTCATCGATGAGATTTTCATAGAGTCTTACTTCTGCCTTCTTTGCATAAGGCGCTGCTACCCAGTGAATCGTCCCCTTAACTTTACGTCCGGTAAATCCGCTTCCGCACTTTGTCTCCGGATCATAGGTACAATGTACAACTGTAACATTACCGTCAGCATCCGTCTCATAACTTTCGCATTTTACAAAATATGCATGCATCAGACGCACTTCATTGCCCGGGAAAAGGCGGAAATATTTTTTCGGCGGATCGATCATAAAATCATTACGTTCAATATAAAGTTCCCGACAGAACGGAACTTTTCGCATACCAAGTTCCGGATTCTCCATATTATTATCCACATCCAGATACTCCACTTCTCCCTCCGGATAGTTATCGATCACAAGTTTGATTGGATCCAGTACTGCCATCATACGTGGCTTTTTCAGCTTCAGATCTTCCCGGATACAGTATTCCAGCATCGCATAATCTACAGAGCTCTGGCTCTTGGATACTCCGCACATCTCAATGAACATCTTAATAGACTCCGGTGTAAATCCTCTTCTTCTGAGAGCCGCAATGGATACCAGCCTCGGATCATCCCAGCCGTCCACGATACCATCCATGACCAGCTTCTTAATATATCTCTTTCCGGTAACCACATTCGTCAGATACAGCTTGGAGAATTCAATCTGGCGCGGTGCCGGATCAAATTCACATTCTTTTACCACCCAGTCATACAGTGGTCTGTGATCCTCAAACTCCAAAGTACAGATGGAATGTGTGATATGTTCCACTGCATCCTCGATCGGATGAGCAAAATCATACATCGGATAGATACACCATTTGTCTCCGGTATTGTGATGCGTCATGTGCGCCACACGATAGATAACCGGATCACGCATATTGATATTCGGAGAGGCCATGTCAATCTTTGCACGAAGAACTCTCTCCCCGTCTTTGCACTTTCCATCCTTCATCTCCTCAAACAATCTTAAGTTTTCTTCAATAGAGCGATTCCGGTACGGACTGTTCTTTCCGGGCTCCGTTAATGTTCCACGATACTCACGGATCTCCTCAGCTGTCAGATCACAGACAAATGCTTTTCCCTTTTTGATAAGTTTGACCGCACACTCATACATGACGTCAAAGTAATCGGATGCAAAATACAGATGCTCTTTCCAGTCTGCACCAAGCCATTTTACATCTTCCTTAATAGATTCGACGAATTCCATATCTTCTTTCATCGGATTCGTATCATCAAATCTCAGATGAAACGTACCGTTATATTTCTTTGCAAGTCCTGAATTCAGAAGAATAGACTTTGCATGTCCGATATGCAGATATCCGTTCGGCTCCGGCGGGAATCTGGTACATACTTCACTGTAAACTCCTTCTGCAAGATCCTTATCTATTTCCTGTTCAATAAAATTTTTAGAAACTGTTTCTTCTCCCATAGGTCTCCTCCTTGTAGATACTTCAATTATGCTCATTATCTTATCATAAAAAATATAGCGAAACAAGGTTGATTCCACCTTTTCGCCAGCTACAGACGATTTTTCAGCAATACGAGCGCCTGAACTATGATCGCCGCATGATCTGCTGCCAGCATCCCCATCTCTTCGACAGAATACTTTTCTTCCCTGATCAGTCCACACGTCATATCTCGTTTTACCACGGCCGTTGTGTCAAGCTCACGGTCTGCATTTTCTATGTGAAGTACATAGAGATCCTGCTCCCGATCCTTTGTCCATTCTGTCTGCTTTAACTCCAGTCGGACATCACACCATGCTGCATCCGCTGCATCATCTCCCGCCTGTACCTCTACCTGTTTCTCTTCTACCAGTGCCATATATGCTGTTGTGATCACACGTGTTCTGGGATCCCTGTCGCAATCTCCATATGTCCCGATCTGCTCCATCACGAGGCCTTTCACCCCGGTCTCTTCTTCCAGCTCCCGTCTGGCCGTATCATCCAGATTCTCATCCAGATTAATGAACCCTCCCGGCAATGCCCAGTATCCGATACTTGGATGATTTTTTCTCTTCACCAGCAGAATTTTCAGGCCCGAAAGAGACGCCTCCAGCTGATCTGTATATGCAAATATAACCGCATCCGTCGTGCAGCTCGGTGTACGATATCTGTATGGATCATACGCTTCCAGAAATTCCTCCAGTGTCTGTCCATTTGCATTTTTTTCTCCTGTTCCTTTAAATCTTGACACATCTTTTAAAAATGACGGCATACTTTTTTCCTTCTTTCCTTTTCTACATTTATTTTTTTAACGTCATCCAGGTTCCTTTCCATGCATAGAGAATGATCAGAATCATTCCCATAATCCAGGATAACGGATATACGCACATCAGTCGAAACAATTCATGAACCTCATGAAGCGCCACCGTAATCCAGATTACACGAAATACACACAAGGAAAACAGAATAATCAACATCGGCTGAAGTGTATGACCGGTTCCCCGGATACTTCCCGCCATGACATGCAGGATCGAAAGAGACCAGTAGAACGGACAGAAAAACTTCATAATATAGACTCCATATTCCACTACTTCCCGGTTATCCGTAAATACGCCTATCACCTGAGGTGCAAAAATCAAAAGCAGAATTCCTGTTATGATCGTATATATCACGCTCATTGCCAGCGAGACATACATTCCTTTTTTTACACGGTCATATCTGCCAGCTCCTGTGTTTTGTCCGACAAATGTGGTAGCTGCTGTACTGAAGCTCATAACCGGAAGAATGTTAAATCCGTCAATCTTAATATAAGCCGCAAATCCCGCCATCACATCCGCACCAAAACTGTTCACACTGGACTGTACGATTACATTGGAAAATGAGATCACCACATGTTGAATACCGGTCGGAAGTCCGACTTTAATAATCCTTGCCGGCAACTGGTCATAGAACCGGATCTCCTTAAGCCTCACCTGATAGCATTCCCTGCTGCGAATCAGAAAACGCAGAATAAAAATGCAGGACAAAAGCTGACTGATATCCGTTGCCAGAGCAGCTCCGACAATTCCCATATGAAACACTACAACCAGCAGAAGATCCAGTAAAATATTGGAAACTGCCGCAATGATCAGATAGATCAGTGAACGTCTGGAATTGCCTACCGCATTCAAAATCCCCGCGGACATATTGTAGATGACAGAAAAGAAAATACCGCCAAAATAAATCTGAAGATACAGAACTGCCTGTCCAAACACCTCCTGTGGTGTTCCCATCACTCTTAAAAGTACCGGAACCAGAAGGACTCCGGCTATCGTCATAAAAGCACCTGCCACCACTGCAATCGCAAGTGTTGTATGAACTGCTTTTCTTACTCCTTCTCTGTCCTGCGCGCCAAATAGCTGTGCGATCACGACTCCCGCACCTGCAGACGCTCCCACGCAGAATCCGATCAGAAGATTAATAACCGATCCACTGGAACCAACTGCCGCAAGAGCCTCGCTTCCAATATAATTTCCCACAATGATCGAATCCATCGTATTATACAATTGCTGAAATAAATTCCCCAGAATCAGCGGAATTGCATAAAACAACAGGTTTTTCCAGATAGCGCCTTCTGTCATGGCTGTTGTCTTCTTCATATCCTTTTCCTCTTTTCTTCATACCAAAGAAAAACCCTTGATAATCATCAAGGGTTTTCCGTAAGCTGCCTAGCGGAATCGAACCGCCGACCTCCGCCTTACCAAGGCGACGCTCTACCGACTGAGCCAAGGCAGCACGCATATGTGATATGCAACATTGATAATATACAATATTAGAGGTCGATTTGTCAACCTTATTCTTTTATTTATTTTCTGATTTCAATATCTTTTCTGTCTTGCCCTTGATTCTCTGAAGCGCATTGTCAATCGTCTTTGGACTGCGGTCCAGAAGTCTTGCAATCGTCCGGTAATCTGTTCCAAGCAGATGAAGGTACAGCACTCTGTTTTCCAGATCGCTCAGACTTTTCTCCAGACGGCTTTCGATCAATTCTGCAAATTCCCGGCTTACAAACAGTTCCTCCGGATTGGTCTCTTTCGAAGCTTCCACTGTATCGATCAGAGAACTCTGATCTTCTCCTTTTTCATACAGGGAGACATAACTGTTCAGCGGACTGTGTTTCTTTCTTTTGGAAGCCTCGATCGCTGAATACATCTGTCTGGTAATACACAGCTTGGCAAAACTGAAAAAAGAAGTCTCCTGTTCTGGATCATAGTCCTGCACAGCCTTGAACAGTCCGATCATCCCTTCCTGAATCAGATCGTCATTTTCTCCGCCGAGAAGATACATGGCATTTGCCTCCTTGCGGACCAGATACTTATATTTCTCCATGATATAGTCCATGATCTTTTTGTCTCCGCTTCTTTGCATCCGGATCAGCTGCTCATCCGTCATCTGATTATAATTCGTCTTTCCCATTCTACTGTAATCTCTGTCTGACGATCTCATAAGCCAGTACACCTGCTGCCACAGATGCATTCAGAGAGTCAATATCTCCTTTCATCGGAATGCTGGCAATATAATCACAGTGATCTTTTACCAGCCTGCTGACACCCTCCCCTTCATTTCCGATCACCAGTCCGATCGGTCCTTTCAGGTTCAGATCATACATGGAGCTGCCTCCCATATCGGCACAGACAAACCAGAGGCCTTTTTCTTTCAGTTCCTCCATCGTCCTTGTCATGTTGGTCACTTTTGCCACAGGTGTATAATTCAGAGCTCCTGCCGAAGTCTTTGCCACCGTAGCCGTAAGTCCCACAGCCCGCCTTTTCGGAATAATCACTCCGTGTGCTCCTGCTAGATTTGCCGTACGGATGATCGCTCCCAGATTATGCGGATCCTCAATGTTGTCCAGAAGGATCAGAAATGGATCCTCCCCGCGCTCTCTGGCAAGTTCCAGCATATCCTCTACTTCTGAATACTCATAAGCCGCCGCAAGTGCAATCACTCCCTGGTTCTTTCCCGTTGCGGACAACTGTGACAGTCGTTCCTTTTCCACAAACTGGATCAAAGTATCATGCTTCCTTGCTTCTCTTACAATCGTTCGTACCGGACCATCCTGACACCCGTCCAGTACATACAGCTTATCGATCGGCTTTCCCGACCGGAATGCCTCCAGAACGGCATTGCGCCCTTCAATCATATTTTCATTCACATGTTTTTCGTTATTCATACAGACTCCTTATACACTTTCCAGACTATCTAATCCTATTTTAACCAGATCCAGCATTCTTTTCCACTCTTTTTTCAGATACAGATATCCCATCAGAGCCTCAAATCCTGTCGCTCTGCGGTAATCGGTAATAGACTGGTTCTTGGCGGGTGATATACTTTTGGCATTTCTTCCTCTTTTATACACTGCATGCTCATCCTCCGTCAGATGTTCCTGTATCGTACGCATCATTCTGGACTGCGCAGACGCCTGTACCAGAGAACTGGTCATTCGGTGCAGTTTCTGTACCTGTTTATTCCCTTCATTGATCACCAGGGATTTGATGATCAGATCATAGATGCTGTCCCCGATATATGCCAAAGTAAGAGGTGAATATTCTCTGATATCCACCTCCTGCATTTGAAACAAGTCCTGCATATAAGTGTCAAACTGCCACTCTACGCTCTTTTCCATTGTACTCCTTCTCGGGTATCTTTTAATACAATACCCTTCTCAAGTAATTCATCTCTGATTGCATCCGCTCTGGCAAAATCCTTTGCCTTACGCGCTGCCTGACGCTCTTCGATCAGTTTTTCGATCTCTTCGTCCAGCATTTCTTCCTTTTTATCTACGATCAGTCCGAGAACATCGGTAAGCTTCACCAGAAGATCAAACATAGCCTGAAGATATTCTCTGGAACTGTCTGCTGCCACAGTTGTATTGATATATTTCACCAGATCAAAAACTGCTGCCACAGCATCTGCCGTATTGAAGTCATCGTCCATCGCAGCTTCAAACTTCTGAACGAATTCATCTGCCTTTGCATATGCTTCTTTCTCTTCTTCCGTGATGGCTTCTGTTTTCGCATTACCCATTAAGAATTTCAGGTTGTCAGCTGCATTGACAATACGTTCCAGACCATTCTTGGATGCTTCCATCAGATCGGCACTGAAGTTCAGCGGACTTCTGTAATGTGCACTCAACATAAAGAATCTCAGTACCTGAAGATCGTACTGCTCGCTGATTTCACGAACCGTACGGAAGTTGCCGAGAGATTTGCTCATCTTACGGTTATCAATGTTCAGGAATGCATTATGCATCCAGTATTTTGCAAATTCCTTGCCGTTGGCTGCTTCACTCTGAGCAATTTCATTTTCATGGTGTGGGAATACCAGATCTTCCCCACCTGCGTGGATGTCGATCTGCTCTCCCAGATATTTCTTTGACATCTCAGAGCACTCGATATGCCATCCCGGACGTCCTTCACACCATGGAGAAGTCCATGCCGGCTCTCCTTCTTTTTTCGGCTTCCAAAGTACAAAATCCAGCGGATCCTCTTTCTCATCCTCTCCGGTTACCAGAAGAGAACGTTCACCGGAGCGAAGATCATCCAGGTTCTTATGGGAAAGCTTTCCATAATCCTTAAACTTTCTGGTACGATAATACACGGTACCGTTTTTCTCATAAGCATATCCCTTGTCGATCAGCGTCTGGATCATATCTACCATCCCACAGATTTCTTCTGTCGCCAGAGGATTCTTGGTTGCCGGCTTGATATTCATGCCATCCATATCTTTTTTGCACTCTGCAATATAACGCTTGGATATCTCATCAGAAGAAACGCCTTCCTCAATCGCCTTTTTGATGATCTTATCGTCTACATCCGTAAAATTAGACACATAATTTACATCATAGCCTTTATACTCAAAATATCTTCTGACGGTATCAAATACGATCATCGGCCTTGCATTTCCGATATGGATAAAGTTATAAACAGTCGGACCGCATACGTACATCTTAACTTTTCCTTCTTCCAAAGGTACAAATTCTTCTTTTTGTCTGGATAATGTGTTAAATATTTTCATCGTTCTTTTCCTTTCCTTCTAATGTTTTCGAATGATCCTCTTCTTTACAGTTTTTACATTTCATCTGTTTTTCCATCTCGAGGATCTGTCTGTGCATTCGCAGGTTGTCTTCCTGCAGTGCCATGATATCATTGCTGATCGGATCCGGAAGATGTACCTGATCCAGATCCAGACGCGGAATCTTCTCATCACCCATCTTCACAATTCTTCCCGGAACACCTACAACCGTACAGTTCGGCGGCACTTCTTTGAGAACGACACTGCCGGCCCCAATCTTGGAATTCTCCCCAATGGTAAATGAACCCAGGACCTTCGCCCCGGCACTGACCATAACATTGTCCTTCAGCGTCGGATGACGTTTTCCCTTTTCTTTTCCGGTTCCTCCAAGGGTTACTCCCTGATACAGTGTAATATTGTCTCCGAGCTCAGCTGTCTCTCCAATGATCACGCCACTTCCATGATCAATAAAAAGCCCTTTTCCGATCTTTGCTCCCGGATGAATCTCGATTCCCGTCTTTCTGGCTGCTCTCTGAGAGATCCATCTGGCCAAAAAATAATGTTTTTTCAGATACAGCTTATGTGCAACCCTGTAATGCAGAATTGCCTTAAAACTGGAATACAGGAATACCTCCATATTAGACTTGATTGCAGGATCTCTCTCCCTGATCACCTGAATCTCCTCTTTCACATATGATATCATACCCATGACAACCTCTCCTTTTGATTCAACTGAATAAGTTTTTATAGCGTAAAAAAACTTCGTCTCCTGCAATACAAGAGACGAAGTATATCCGCGGTTCCACTCTTATGAAAGAATCTCTTCTGTACCATCCCGTAAGACGAACGAAAACATTCTACACTCAATACACGTAACGTGTGTAATCCCGTATCCGGCTAATGATCCTTCCGCATCAGATACTCACATGCAGTCAGTCTTTTCACCAGATCGACTCCCGGACGCACTTCACAGCTACTTTGCTTAAAACTGCTTTCAGCCGGTGACAGTTTTTCTCTGAAAGCTCCATAATCTGCTACTCTTTCCGTTCTACGTCTTTGCCATATTGATTATATATTATGCGAAAACGCAGAATTTGTCAACCTATTTCCACCGAATCTCCACCTTAAACAGATCTGCCTCTGTCTCAATCTTCAGCTTTCCTTTCTGAAGTTCCACAAAACTTTTCACGATTGCAAGGCCGAGACCGGATCCTTCTGTATTTCTGGAACTGTCTCCCCTTACGAAACGTTCCGTAATCTCCTCCGGATTAAAGTCAAGCTCTTTTGCAGAAACATTTTTCATGCGCACTATCGTTTCTTCTCCTTCCCGGCAGATATCCACATAGACCCTCGTATGAGGCAGCGCATACTTCACAATGTTCATCAGCAGATTTTCAAAAATGCGGTATGTCTTCTGACTGTCCAGCGATACAATAATCTTCTCCGGATCGAATTTGCACCGGAAGTCGAGATCTGCTTTCGTAATCTTATCCTCCAGTTCCAGTTTGACCTGCTTGAAGAGATTCACAATATCCACATCCGTGATATTCAGTGTCACATTTTTGCTGCTTGCCTTGCTGACTTCAAACAAGTCTTCGATCAGCACCTTCAGACGCATGGACTTGCGATCCAGGACATCGATATATTCCTTTTGTTTTTCCGGATCCTTTTCCTCCTTCAGAAGATTCACATATGTGATAATCGCTGTCAGCGGCGTCTTCAGATCATGTGAAACATTCGTAATCAGTTCCGTCTTCATGCGCTGACTCTTTACCTCTTCATCCACCGCTTTTTTGAATCCTGTCTGAATCTTCTCAATCTCTGTTTTAAACGGTGCGAATATGCCAAGATCTTCCGTGATCTCTACTTCCAGATTGCCTTTTGCGATCTCTTCTGTAGCCTTTAACAGTACGGCATACTTTTTCTGCAAATCTCTGTAAACCTTTCGGATAATCAGGAATAATACAACCGAATACACAACCAGTGCCATAATTCCAAAAAACCAGAAGCAGCAGATTGCTGTCAGAATCACAAAATTCCATAACACTATTTTCAGGATTATCCGGTTGTTCTTTTCCTTGAAATCAATACTCATAAATGCCTGATATTCTTTCCTGATCCATTCTCTTCCTTTATTGACCACGAATATCACCGCCTTCTTTATGTATCTCCACACCGGGCAGATCCATGTACGTTCTCTTATATATGTCCGGACTCCCATCACAAAGATCTGGCGCACACAGGATGCTGCCCAGTAAGTAACCGCAAATACAAGTGTCCAGACTGCAAAATCCAGAATATCTATCATCCCCTTGCTTCTTTTGAGCAGCCACCCGCACTGATTGAATGCAACGACAGTCACTGCCAGAAAGACAGCTGCCGCCGCCTCAAAAGGAGCCTGAAAGATCTTTTCTCTACCGGTCTGCAAGAAAGGGATCGCCGGATAAAGGCATGCCAGGATTGCCAAAACAGCCATCAGCATTGCAATCATACTGTACATCTGATCCGGTGCATCCATTCCCTCGTAATACCAGTCATCCAGATACGTCTGCATATTATCTTCTGTCATAGCAAACAGATACGTCCGATTTTGGGGAACCGAGAGTTGTTCTTTCCACTCCTCATGATTTTCGTCAAACCGATTCAGAATCTCTCGAAGATATGTCGTCTGCTCCTTCTTATAATCACTCTGCCGGATGGTAACCTCAGGCGTCCCATTTTCATCATATGTAATAATCATTCCAATGGCATAGGAACTCAGTTTATTTTCCGACAGAGACTGTTCGGATTCCACAACACTTTTTGTTATGATTTTTCCATTCTCATCCTTCACCTGATATTCCAGATACGGATAAAAACAGTCGAAATCATTCAGTTCCTCCGGCATATAGTTTCCCATCCATTTTCTTAATTCTTTCTGATCATTTTCTTCCGTATTCTCTGAATTATACAGAATGTATGAAGTCTCTATGAACTGCTCCAGAAAACTCTGTGACGTAGCCGATGACCGTTTGGCACGTTCCGCCTGTTTCTGCGCCTCCTGATACCATCCGTGATACTGCGCCATCACCATGATTGTCGCGGCAATCATCGTAAATGCAATCCATATTGCCGCAAGTTTATGCCTGTTTTTCAATTTTGTATCCAACACCCCACACCACCTTCAAATATTTTGGATTTTTTGAATCGATCTCTATTTTTTCACGGATATTTCTCACATGGACCATAATCGTATCCGTATTTACTGCCCGTTCATTCCACACTCGTTCATAGATCTCTTCTGCAGAAAAGATTCGTCCCGGATTCTTCATCAGCAGCAGTAAGATCTTATATTCTGTCGGTGTCAGTTTCACTGTTTCTCCATCCACTGTCACTTCCATCGTATCCTCATTGATCTCCAGCCCGCCGATCGTATGAATATTGGCATGTTTTTCGTTATTTTTCAGACGTTCCATAAACCGGCGGTAACGCCGAAGCTGGGAATTCACCCTGGCCAGAAGCTCCATCGGAGTAAATGGCTTTGTTACATAATCATCTGCTCCCATATTAAGTCCCATGATCTTATCTACCTCTTCTGATTTGGCAGATAAGAATATCACCGGAAAATCATACTTTTCCCGCAACCGGATCGTCATCTGAATCCCATCCATCCTTGGCATCATTACATCCACGATCGCCAGATGAATTTCCTCTCTTTCAATAACTTCCAGTCCTTCCACACCATCCGCCGCCTGGTACACCTGATACCCCTGACTCCGCAGATAGATCTTTACACCTTCTCTGATCTCTTTATCGTCTTCCACCACCAGAACATGATTCATTTCCATTCCTGTCATTCCTCTCTTTCTCCCTGTATTAAGCCGAACCTTTCTGCAACGGGAGACTTTTTTCTGTTATTATACTACATACGGATTCTTCCGGATATCTTTTCATCGCCGACGGCCGGTGACAGGATACGATTCCGTAACAATCAAAACATACTGTGATTCTGGAAAACGGCAGTGATGACTCAGCATCCTTTTTCCAACCGGTCTGACACCCATAATATTCTCTGCTCCTTTCTCTTTCCAACATCATGCGGTAATCCATCTCCGCTTTTTTGGCAATACAGGACATATGATAGCCATCCGCAGTATGTAATGCACCGTCTTTCAGCTTCCTGTATCCTTCTTTGTGATTCATCATCATACATACCTGTTCCGCAAATTCATCCTCATTTTCCTCTACGAGATACCCGTTTTTCCCATTTCTTACAATATCGTGCACTCCACAGGCATCTACCGCAATTACCGGAAGTCCGGCCGCCATCGCTTCAGCCAGTACAATCCCCTGTGTCTCAGAAAGAGAGGCAAATAAAAATGCATCGCTCGCAAAAAGATGTAACGTGTCCTGATCTTCTCTGCCTGTTCCTGATCCGGCTGATAGGAGGCATCTTCAAGTCCGGTAGGAAGTATCTGAACCATGGCACTGTCACTCTGACGCTCAATAAAAGCTTTCATATCCATAGACGGTGCGTATATCATACTGCATTTTCTCATATAAGCAGACATATAACATGGAAGCCCCCTCCTGCACACATTCTGTAGAAAATGCTCCGCATTGTTCTCCCTCTTTTTCGAAAACGGATTCAGGTAATGCAGATATTCCTCATAACGCGTATGGTAGGTATACACCAGCGGAATCTGGTACCTTTGACTGAGCCGGACAGCCACATTTCCAATCAGCATCGGGTGATGCGTATGAATCAGGTCAAAGTCTCTGCACGCAAATTCCTCCTGAATCTTAGAATCCAGCACATTGGGAATTACCATTCCATTTTTCATGCACCTGGCAAAGGAACGATACCTTACGATATCTTCTCCGGCATCATCCTCATACCCTTCGTACTCCGGTGCAAACACACATACTTCATGACCCCTGAGACGAAGTCCCTGCGCCAGGCGTTCCACTGATATCGGCACACCTCCGACAAAAGGTTTGTAATTATTGGTCATCATCGCAATCTTCATATCTTATCCCCTCCTGATCACATACCCAATATCTTCCATACGGCATCTCCCATATAATAACCGGCCCCGACAAATACCAGATTCCACAGGAATACACCAAGAAGAGAACTGACTGTATAGCTGACAAATCCCATCGAGATCATCCCGGCCGGTATAGAGATCAACGTCCGTATCATAGGAAGCAGTTTTCCGATGAACACACCGATCGGGCCCTTTCTCCGAAGCATCTCCATGTTCCGTTCAATCATTTCCCGATGCTTTGGAAAATGTCGAAGATAAAACCGAAGAAACACTTCCCCTCCAATCCGCCCCAGAAAATACAGGATCCAGCTTCCCAGAATCCCGGCTGCCACCGACAGAAGCAGCACTTCAAGAAAGCTGATCTCTCCTCTGGACGCCCAGATCCCCGCAAGCGGCATGATCACACCCGCAGGAAATCCCGGAAGATTCATATATTCCAGCAATACAATCAAAAATACGAATATTGCACCATATTGTAAAAAATATTGTGAAAGGATCTGAATCTGCATCTCTGAAAACCTCCCCTGTTATGATGTTCTTATCATAAAGGGGAAATCTTAAGAGAGAGATGGTAGAATTCTAAAGATATTCTAAAGAATCATATTAGATAAAATCAAACGACTTCATTCAGGTAGATATGGGATAACGGAACCATTTTCTGCAGTTCCTCTTTCATTCTTTCTGACATGGTCACCCCGTCTTCTTCACAGATTTCATCTGCTGTCTTTGCACCGAACACCAGACTCGCAAGTGCTGCAACCGTAATCGTACCCTCACTGTTCTCACGCTTTCCGTCCATCAGCATCACGCCGGAGAACTCCGTTCCCGTGATCATAACACAGCGATTATTTTCCTCGATCAACGGATCCGTAATCTGAAAACAGGTACCCATAAAGCTTGTGAGACGAAGAGACATCAGCATCCTTCTGACATCAACAATCCGAACCATAATCTTCGGCTTTTCCTCCGGCTCATCTTCACCCGTATCGATCCGGACATCCACAATCTGTCCGTCCTTCCGATATACTTTCAGGCATCCTCCGTCGCTGGCGTACTCATGAATCAGCCTTTTATAATAGGCAGCATCTCTTTTGGCATATACCTGGTACCTCGTTGCAAGGCATTGTGATACATATTCTGCGAGTTCTTCACAATCCTCCTCTGAAGCTGTGGTAATAAGAATTCCTTTTTCCATATCCTCCTTATGATAGTACGACCGTTCCTGTTCGTATACCGTCCGAAAATCAAAAGGAAGATAGATATTTTCAGATGCAGGCATCAAGAACGTGAATGTCTCCCCGTTATGATACATCTCATTTAATGCATTTTTCAAAAGGGCTGCCATATATCCGCGCTTGCGATAAGACTGCTGTGTCGCAACAGCCACAATATAATTGGCGTCTTTTTCACTCCCGTTTACCAGAAGCTTATATGGATTCAGATGGAGCATTGCTCTGATCTCTCCCGCTTCTTCTATTACATAGATCTGATTATCCTCTGTTTTCTCGGTATAGTAATAATCCACAAAGCTTTCACTGTCTTCCGAAAACACTTCTTCATACAACGCTCTGGATAACTTCTTTTCTTCCGCTGTTAAACTTTTTAATTTCATAATCCGACCACTCCTGTATGACCTGTCAATCTGTCTGTATTTACAATGAATTTTTCAAACAGCCGCCGCATCCGGCACATCCGCCTTCTCCCGGCCCGACTGCATAACTGTAATTTGCAATGGTTTCAAGACATGCAATTGCCTGCGCAGAGATGCCTTCCCCACTCCCGGTAAATCCCAGTCCTTCTTCCGTAGTTGCTTTAATATTGATCTGATCCACTTCAATATGCAGTGCCTTCGCAACATTCTGACGCATGATCTCTATATGCGGTGCCATCTTCGGACGCTGTGCAATGATCGTTGCATCAATATTGCCGATCACATACATCCTGTCCTCAATCAATTGTCCTACGTGTTCCAGCAGCCGGATACTGGATATCCCTTTATACTGTGAATCTGTATCCGGAAAATGCTTTCCGATATCTCCAAGTGCTGCTGCTCCAAGAAGAGCATCCATGATCGCATGAAGAAGCACATCTGCATCCGAATGCCCCAGCAGGCCTTTTTCATACGGAATTTTCACTCCTCCCAGTATCAGATCTCTGTCCTCTACCAGTCGATGAACATCATAACCCATTCCAATTCTCATTGATCACACCTCTGTCTTTGTATTCTCATCTTCACAACTGACTTCTTTTATATCGTTCTTATCTACTTTCTCCTCATCCGGGTCGTCTTCTGATTCTTCTTCATACTCGTCCTCATAATCCTTCCGGTAAAGTACCAGAACCGCATTTGCCAGAAGAAACAAACCAATTCCCATAAAAGCGATTCCGAACAGCATAAACAACATGACATTGTCCGAATTTCCCTCCAGGACTCCTTTAAAAAGATCAAATCCCAGATACATCAGATATCCTCCTGCAAGAATTCTGATGATCATTCTATTCTTTGTTGGCATATAGAATCCTCCTTTTTCATCTATTTCATGCATACGATACACTTTTTTTCATATGTTTTGTATTATAAATGATTTTATATTATTTGTATATATTAATCATCAAAAGATTTCCCTTACTTTTACAGAAAAAAAGAGAACCACTTTTGTGATTCTCTCTTCAGTAGCGGGAACTGGATTTGAACCAGCGACACCACGGGTATGAACCGTGTGCTCTAGCCAACTGAGCTATCCCGCCATATTTGGTATATATGGGACCAATAGGGCTCGAACCTATGACCCTCTGCTTGTAAGGCAGATGCTCTCCCAGCTGAGCTATGATCCCATATTTTGTAGGTTCTTCTCTCGAACCGACTTCGTCATTATACTATTAAACCTCGTCAAATGTCAACACTTTTTTTCAATTTTTTTATTTTTCTTTCATTTTTCTTTTTTTCATGTAAAACCCCCATCAGATCAACTGATCTTTCGGGGGTCTTACCATGTATTATCAATTCTACAATCTGATATTATACAATTCCCTGAGCGTTCATGGCATCTACTACTTTTTCAAATCCAGCAATATTGGCACCGGCTACATAGTTGCCTTCCATACCATATCGTTTTGCAGCATCATCCATGTTATGGCAGATATTTACCATAATCTCTTTCAGTTTTTCATCCACTTCCTCAAATGACCAGCTTAAGCGTTCACTGTTCTGAGACATTTCAAGGGCAGATGTAGCCACACCTCCGGCATTGGCTGCTTTTCCAGGTGCAAAGAGCACACCATTGGCCTGAAGATATTCGGTTGCTTCCAGTGTGGTAGGCATATTGGCACCTTCACATACTGCAACGCATCCATTTGCAACCAGCTGTTTTGCGTCTTCCAGATGGAGTTCATTCTGTGTGGCGCAAGGAAGAGCGAGATCTGCTTTTACAGACCACACGCCACGTCCTTCATGATATTCGGAATTCGGACGGTATTTCCTGTACTCTGTCAATCTTGCACGGTTTACTTCCTTGATTTCCTTTAATGCCTCTACATCAATACCTTCCGGATCGTATACCCAGCCGTTGGAATCGCTGACTGTGACAACCTTCGCACCCAGCTGCTGTGCTTTTTCCACTGCATAGATCGCAACATTACCAGATCCGGAAACTACAGCCGTCATACCATTAATGTCTTTTCCGTTAATCTTAAGAAGTTCCTCTGTCAGATACAGAAGACCATATCCTGTAGCTTCTGTTCTTGCAAGAGATCCGCCGTAACTCAGTCCCTTTCCCGTCAGAACACCCTCGTATGTTCCTCTGATTCGCTTATACTGTCCAAACATATATCCGATTTCTCTTGCACCTGTACCGATATCTCCTGCAGGAACATCTTCATCGGCACCAATATATTTACTAAGTTCTGTCATAAAGCTCTGGCAGAATGCCATGACCTCTCTGTCTGATTTTCCCTTAGGATCAAAATCAGAACCTCCTTTTCCTCCGCCAATCGGAAGACCTGTCAGAGAATTCTTGAAGATCTGCTCAAATCCCAGGAATTTAATGATTCCAAGATTTACGGATGGATGAAGACGTAATCCTCCCTTATATGGTCCGATTGCGCTGTTGAACTGTACACGATAGCCCGTATTTACATGAACCTGTCCTTTGTCGTCTACCCATGGTACACGGAACTTGATCTGTCTTTCCGGCTCTACGAGTCTCTCAAGAAGAGCATCTCTTCTAAATTTTTCTTCATTAGCCTCTACCACTACTCTCAATGATTCCAATACTTCTTTGACTGCCTGGTGGAATTCCGGTTCAGCCGGATTCTTTGCAACCACCTTTTCCAGCACTTCATCAACATATGACATAACTATATACCTCCTAATACTTTCCTTCAAAGCCGCTGCACACCTCAGATATCCTGTCTTTTTGATATCACCTCCTCCATCTTTCGCGAATGGCCCGACGCTGAAAGACGGTTTTCCAATCAGGTATGTGAAAAAGAACGGGCAGACAAAAGTCCACCCGTTTTTCTCAACGTCTTTGTCCATTACTATTGTAAGAGATAACTCCCCGGAACGCAAGACGTTTGTCAAAATTTTATCTTGTTTTTTGCATTTTTATTCATCGAATCCTTCATTATGCAATTCGAATGCATTAAAAATGTATTTATTTCAATAGATTCGTCTATCTTTTGTCACATTTTTTGAAACAGATCGCACTCCAAATTGCATTTTACTTAAAATATGCAACACCGGATTCAAAGATCTTCAGATCCTGTTCCCCGTAGATGTTCATTGCCACAGAGCGCGCACGTCTTTCAGAATGTGCCATCTTTCCAAACACACGTCCATCCGGGCTTGTGATTCCCTCGATTGCACAGTAAGAACCGTTTACATTCCACTCTTCATTCATTGTAATATTTCCATCCGGGTCACAGTACTGTGTTGCAACCTGTCCATTTGCAAACAGCTTATCCAGCCACTCTTTACTTGCAACGAAGCGACCTTCTCCGTGGGATGCCGGATTCGTATATACACCGCCAAGTTCTGCCTGCTGAAGCCATGGAGACTTGTTGGTTACTACTTTCGTGTAAACCATTTTGGAGATATGGCGTCCGATCGTATTGTAAGTCAGAGTCGGAGAATCTGCCGTCTGTCCGGTGATCTCACCGCCAGGAACAAGACCAAGCTTGATAAGTGCCTGGAAACCATTACATACACCAAGTACCAGTCCGTCACGTTCATTCAGAAGCTTCTCTACTGCTTCTTTCATCTTTGCATTCTGGAATGCAGTTGCAAAGAACTTCGCGGAACCATCCGGCTCATCACCGGCGCTGAATCCGCCTGGGAACATGATGATCTGGGACTGGCTGATCGCTTTTTCAAATACATCCACAGAATCAATGATGTCTGCAGCACTCATATTTCTGAATACTTTTGTGATCACCTTTGCGCCTGCTCTTTCAAAAGCTCTCGCACTGTCATATTCACAGTTTGTTCCCGGGAATACCGGAATAAATACCGTCGGCTGAGCGATCTTATGACTGCAGATATGGATATCTGAAGTATTATATAAACCAGTCTCCACCTTTTCCTCCTGACCTTCTGCTCCGGAGTTTGTCGGGAATACCCTCTCCAGTGGCTCTTCCCATGCTGAAACTGCATCTGCAAGTGCAATCTTCATATCGCCATAAGAGATTGCTGCATCTTCCGTTACTTCACCGATAACTGTGTAAGTAATTGTAAGATCAGATATCTTTTCAGCCGGAACTTCTGCAATGATATCACCAAACGCAGGTGCAAACAGGTCTCTTGCATCCACATTGTGTTCGATCTTCACACCCATTCCGTTACCAAATGCCATCTTGCTGACAGCCGCTGCAATACCATGTCTGTCAAGCGCATATGCAGAAACAATCTTTCCACTGTGTACGTCTTCTGCAAATTTTCCATACTGTTCCATAACTTTATCATATACAGGAACATCATACTCATCCGTCTCAATACGAAGCCATACTAATTTATCGCCTGCCTTCTTAAGCTCCGGCGTAATAATATCCTTTTCGGTTGCGATATCAACAGCAAAGGATACCAGTGTCGGAGGAACATCAATATCCTCAAATGTTCCTGACATACTGTCTTTCCCACCGATGGACGGAAGTCCATATCCGAGCTGCGCACTGTATGCACCTAAAAGTGCTGCAAACGGCTGACTCCATCTGTGCGGATCTTCTGTCATGCGGCGGAAGTATTCCTGGAACGTAAAGCGGATCTTGCTATAGTCTCCACCGGTCGCCACAATCTTAGCTATCGATTCTGTTACTGCATAGATTGCTCCATGATACGGACTCCATGTAGACAGATATGGATCAAATCCATAACTCATCATCGTAACCGTATCGCAGTCTCCCGTTAATACCGGAAGTTTTGCAACCATAGACTGTGTCTCTGTCATCTGATATTTTCCGCCATGCGGCATGAATACAGATGCTGCTCCGATCGAACCGTCAAACATCTCAACAAGTCCCTTCTGGGAGCATACATTCAGATCTTTCAGAGTCTCCATCCATTTTTCTTTCACATCACCGACTTCTTCTCTTATAAGAATGCTGTTCTTGCGATTCGGAATATCCACTGCAACCGTCGTCTCCTGATGTGCTCCGTTCGTATCCAGAAATGCTCTGGACAGATTCACAATCTCTTTTCCTCTCCAGGACAGAACCAGTCTCGGTTCTTCAGTTACTACTGCAACTTTTGTTGCCTCCAGATTCTCTTCTGCTGCATATCCCATGAATTCTTCTACATCCTTTGGATCTACAACAACAGCCATACGCTCCTGAGATTCGGAGATTGCAATCTCCGTTCCGTCAAGACCTGCATATTTCTTCGGCACTTTATCAAGGTCTACTCTGAGTCCGTCTGCCAGCTCACCGATTGCGACAGATACACCACCTGCACCAAAGTCGTTACATTTTTTGATCAGCTTACTTACTTCTTCTCTGCGGAACAGACGCTGAATCTTACGTTCTGTCGGAGGATTTCCCTTCTGGACCTCTGCTCCACAGGTCTCGATAGATTCCTCTGTGTGTACTTTGGAAGAACCGGTAGCTCCGCCACAGCCGTCACGGCCGGTACGGCCGCCAAGCAGAATAATGATATCTCCCGGATCCGATGTTTCACGGATCACTGCGCGTCTCGGCGCTGCTCCCAGAACGGCACCGATCTCCATACGCTTTGCTACGTAATTCGGATGATAGATCTCCTTAACTGCTCCGGTTGCGAGACCGATCTGGTTACCGTAAGAGCTGTATCCATGTGCCGCTTCCCGAACCAGCTTCTTCTGCGGAAGCTTTCCTTTCATTGTATCTTTTACAGATACAGTCGGATCTGCAGCACCGGTTACACGCATTGCCTGATATACATAAGTACGTCCTGACAACGGGTCACGGATCGCACCGCCAAGGCAGGTAGCCGCTCCACCAAATGGCTCAATCTCTGTCGGATGATTATGTGTCTCATTTTTGAAGTTTACAAGCCACTCTTCTTCCACACCGTCAACCTTGATCGGAACAACAATACTACATGCATTGATCTCATCAGATTCTTCCTGATCCTGTAATTTTCCTTCTTTTTTCAGTTTACGCATAGCCATCAGTGCAAGATCCATCAGGCAGACAAATTTGTCTTCTCTTCCTTTAAAGATCTCACTGTGGTCATGGATATACTGTCTGTATGTCTCTTCGATCGGGGCTTTATAATCACCTTCTCCGAATGTTACATCTGTAAGCTCTGTAGAGAATGTTGTATGACGACAGTGATCTGACCAGTAAGTGTCAAGAACACGAATCTCTGTCATGGACGGATCTCTGTCTTCTTCTGTCTTAAAATAATTCTGAATATGAAGAAAATCCTTAAATGTCATAGCCAGACCAAGTGAGCCATACAATGCCTTCAGATCTTCTTCTGCCATATCCTTGAATCCGTCAAATACCTTAATATCTTCCGGCTCATCATATTTCATGATCAATGTATCCGGTTTTGCCTCATCAGTCTCTCTGGAATCCACCGGATTGATGCAGTGAGCCTTAATCGCCTCAAATTCTTCTTCTGAGATTGCGCCATCTTTTCCTTCAATCACATATGTGATCGCCGTCTTAATTACCGGCTGTTCATCTTCCTTGATAAACTGGATACACTGAACAGCAGAGTCCGCACGCTGATCAAACTGTCCCGGAAGGAATTCTACAGAAAAGACTCTGCTTTCCGGTGATACAGGAAATTCTTCCTGATACAGTGTGTCTACCGGCGGTTCGGAAAATATACCATTGCATGCTTTTTCAAATGTCTCATCAGAAATATTTTCCACATCATAACGAATCAGTACACGCACACCGGCTACATCTTTAATTCCGAGATAACTCCTTACCTCATGCTTCAGATCCGCAGCCTGCACCCCAAATCCTTCTTTTTTCTCCACGTACACTCTTCTTACATTACTCATAAGTCATCCTCCATTAAATGTAATATACGATCTACTGGTTTCATTTTAACACATTTATTTTTATTAATAAAATTAATATATCTTAATCTTCTTATAAGAACTACTTATCAGTTCTCTTTTCTTTTCCCAGTCTCTTCAGAACAAAAAACATTCCCCACAACAGAATCAGCAAAACAATAAATGTCGTCACGATCCGAATCACCATATCTGAGAAAAATCCCTCCGGAAGCATACGGATCATGTAATCCGTATCAGGATCAAATATCCACAGATCGTTTGTAAAAAAGATCTGGTGAAAGATCGTAAAACATCTGGTAAAATCAATGGCAAACGCAATCCCCAGAAACGCCAGAATCAGCGCCCAGACTCCAAGAGCCATCGAATAGGCTTTTAAAAACAGCCGCTTCCAGTCCATCTTTTTCCAGATCAGAATTCCCAGAAGCACAACCCCTGTCAACAGGCAGATCCATCCGACCTTGACACCTCCAAGAAACAGATTTTTGACATCTGCCATGTGCAGTCTGTCCTGTTCATTGAAAAAATCCTGTGTCTCTCCCTCAACCAGAGTAATCACCGAAAGTTCTTCTTCTTTGCCGATCAGATAATCCATCATGTGATCTGTGACATCCATCACATCTTCCATCTCCATATCCAGCGCATCCGTCACAGAATATTTCCGATACTCTTTTTCATAAAAACGGTACTCACCGTCTCCATAGATTGCAAACCAGAAGCTGAAGATCAATCCTGCCAGAATCACACACATCATTGCAATCACAGCCAAACCATAATCTCTTTTTTTCATAGTTATAAATCCTCCGCATCTATTCTACCACAATCCTCCGCATCTATTCTACCACAATCCTCGTTGTAATTCATCGTTTTTTCATATATACTGGAAAGTAGATTTTTCAGGAGGACTTCGAATGGATATTAATTACGAATTATACAAAGTGTTCTATTATGTAGCATCAACCTTAAGTTTTTCAGAAGCATCCAAACAGCTCTTCATCTCCCAGTCTGCCGTCAGTCAGTCCGTGAAGACTCTGGAAAAAAAACTGAATCAGACGCTCTTTATCAGGAGTACCAAGAAAGTCCGACTGACTGCCGAAGGTGAGATTCTGCTTCGGCATATCGAACCCGCTATGAATTTGATCAAACGCGGGGAGGCACAGCTTCTGGATAACGGTACCCGTGGCGGACAGCTCCATATCGGTGCAAGCGATACGATCTGCCGCTATTTTCTGGTTCCTTATCTGGAGCGTTTCCACCGGGATTTTCCAGGCGCGCACATTAAGGTGACCAATGCAACATCCATCCGGTGTGCAGAGCTTCTGGAAACGGATCAGGTAGATCTCATTGTAGTAAATGCACCGAATGCTTCTCTCGGGAACATTTCACATGTAAAAAAGATCAAGGAATTTCATGATGTATTCATTGCCAATGAAGCTTTTTCCGATCTGAAAGGGAAAAAGCTGTCTTTGAAAGAGCTTTTAAACTATCCTATCCTGATGCTGGACAAAAAAAGTACAACCAGTGAATTTCTGCATTCTCTGTTCCAGCAGCATCAGCTGGATCTGGTTCCTGAAATCGAGCTCAGCAGCAATGACCTGCTGATCGATCTTGCCAGTATCGGGCTTGGAATCGCTTTTGTTCCGGATTACTGCGTGCCACACAGCTCTGGAAATCTGTTTATCGTACAGACAGAAGAAGAACTTCCCTCCCGTGAACTGGCCGTTGCATACAACGGAAAGGTACCCGTTTCCAATGCTGCCAGAGAATTTTTGAATTATTTTTAGTGAGATTGCGGGAATGATTCCCATTGTTTCCAGAAATCCTCTGCCGCTGCTTCTATTGTTTCCACCGTACACAGGGAATACTCTTTCCATTCCCTCGGAAATGTTTCCTGGTATCTTGTATCTCGAAAACGTTCATCTAAAAGCAATATCACGCCCCTGTCCTCGTCCGTACGGATCACTCTTCCTGCGGACTGCAGGACTTTATTCATCCCGGGATAAAGATAGGCATAATCAAATCCCCGAAGCCCCTGTCCGTCAAAGTAATTCTTCAGAAGTTCCCTCTCTCTGCAGACCTGCGGCAGCCCGGTTCCAACGATCACTGCCCCGATCAGTTTATCTTCCGCCAGATCAATTCCTTCCGAAAAAATCCCTCCCATAACACAGAATCCCATCAGACTGTGTTCTCTGACTTCTTCGAAATTCTCCAGAAAGATCTCTCTTGCCTCCTCCGACATATACTGCGACTGCATGACAGCATCTATTTCCTGTCCTTCATCCTGCATATCGGCAAATGCATCATACACTTCCTCCATGAACCGATACGAAGGAAAAAAAGCAATGTAATTGCCGACCTTGATCTGTGCGATCCGGATCAGATACTGTGCATATCTACGATACATCTCTTCACCTCTTCTTGTGTACTTTGTACTTACATCCGTTCCAAGAAAAAGCTTTCGCTTTCCGGTATCAAACGGAGATTCTGCATAGATCGCATAATCATCTCCGGATGTACTGAGAAGCTTTTTGTAATAATGAATCGGAAGAAGCGTAGCCGAAAAATAGATCGTACTGTTTCCTCTGTCCAGATATTCCTGGAGACAATTCGCCGGATTTACACAAAACAATCTGAGCTTGAACCTTCCATCTTCTTCCAGTTCAGAATAGATCAGGTAATTCTCATCCAGCCTTTCGTAAACGTATACAAACATCCGGACCTGAAAATACAGATCCAGCACTTCTTTTCGAATTTCTTCATTCCGGCATTCTTCCAGATAGCGCTCCATCTCTGTCATCAGAGACAACAGCTTCAGATAGACATGTGATACACTGTTGTGAACCTGACAGCCATCACATTCTCTCTTCAGAGCCAGCAGCTGCTTATTACATTCTTCCAGTCTTCCTGTCAGTTTTCCATCTTCATATCTGACCAGGCGTTTTACTTTCAGGAAGTCTTCCTTGTATATCTGCGCACTGTACATCTCTCTTCCGCGTTCCACCAGGTTATGTGCCTCATCGATCAGGAACAGGTACTCACCTTTCGTCCCTTCACCGAAAAAGCGCCTCAGATGTGCATTCGGATCAAACACATAATTATAATCACAGATCACTGCATCCACCCACAAAGATACATCCAGACTCAGTTCAAACGGACACACCATCCACTTTCGAGCCTGCATCTCAATCATCTCTCTGCTGATCGCATCTGTCATTGTCATCAGCTCATATACCGCATCATTCACCCGGTCATAATGCCCTTTTGCATATGGACAGGCCTCCGGATTACAGTTCGTTTCCTCACACAGGCATATCTTTTCCTTCGCCGTCAGCACGATCACCTTCATTCGAAGCGCCTGCTCTCTCAACGTCTCGAACGCCTGCCATGCGACCGTTCTGGTAATCGTCTTGGCCGTCAGATAGAAGATCTTCTCTCCCAGCTCTTCTCCGACTGCCTTTACCGCAGGGAACACGGTCGCCATCGTCTTTCCCACACCCGTAGGCGCCTGAATAAACAGCTTCTTCTTTCTCAGTATCGTCCGATAAACAGAAGTCACCAGATCCTTCTGCCCGTCCCGATAGGAAAACGGAAACTCAACGTCCTTGATAGATGTGTTCCTTGTCTTTCTCCACCGGATCTGATATCTTGCCCATTTTTCATACTTTCCGATCAGCTCCAGGAACCACCTCTCCAGTTCCTGATACGTATAGACACTCTGAAATCTTTTGATGTCCTCCGTATCCAGATTACAGTATGTCATCTGGACTCCTATCTCATCCAGCTTCTTCTGACTGGCCCAGATATATGCATAACACATTGCCTGCGCCTGATGAACCGGTACAGGCTCTGTAATTTTTTCCAGTTCTTTAAATACCCCTTTGATCTCATCAATGACAACTCCCGTCGGAGTCTCAATGATCCCGTCGGCACGCCCCTCCAGAGACAAAATGAATTCCTTACAGGGAATCTCATATTTTAACACTACCTCTGCGTGATAGTCAGATCCCATGGATTTCTGAATTTTTCGATGTATCCGGCCACCCTGCTGCATGGCTTCTTTCTCAGCACCCCCGGCACGGTTATCAATATCTCCGCTTCGCAGTATAAACTCCACCAGATTACGCACGGATATCCTGACCAATGGCTGTCCCAGATCCATTCCGCTCTCCTCCCGCCTTGATTTCTGGAAACATTATAGCACAGCAGACGAATATCTGCACATGATTGTTGCAGTTCACATCCGTACATCGGAAGATTACTGAAATTCCGTCATATTCGGCCGGAAACGAAGCGGAAGATGCTGCATCTGACACCTTGGATTCATCCACGACTGAATCGCAATGGTCTGACAAAAATTTTTCCACAATTTCGTATACTCTTTTTCCTTTTCCGATACCGGAAGTAATCTGTCTTCGTTCCAATATTCATCCAGCACCAGTACCCAGTGCTTTCCCGCTTCATGTACTGCAAACATCCGATGACTTTTATCGTGGATCATCCAGTTCTCATTCGGAAGCCGGTCTTCAAAATGTGGAGCCAGACAGCTTAATACCTGTGCTTTGGGAGTGATCTGTGCATACAGAATTCCACTTTCCAGCTCCTGAAATCTGAGAAATCCTTTCAGTAGGTGCGCCTCTCCAGCTACGGTTCTGCTCAGCTCAAATACTTTTTCTACCATTGGATGACTCAGATGATCCATGATCTTTCTCCCGTCCGGAAGCTTTCTTGCCGCCATCATGGTTCCCAGAACTGCATTCCCTTTGTCCCGGTCCGGAGACAGCACTGCATGGAAGATATCCCAGTAAGCATGCATTCCCATATGCTTTCGGATCAGCCGCTCTACCGCCTGTGCCTTACGTTCGGATTCCTCCACCTCCACATAATCACAGAACAACTCCTGCTCTACCGCCCCAAGAAATGTAATCCCACAATCCTGCTCGGTCTTTCCCGCCTTCCATGCATCATAGATCCCGGAGAAAATTCCGGTGATCGTATCACTGCATATATATATGGTCTTCATCTGAACCCACCTCCGAATCTCACATCATCAAACAATGATAGTTGCCGGTACCCTGCCTGCGTGACAGAATCCGGCAGTCTTTCCCCTGTATTCAGCAGATTTCTGGATATATAATCTTCCTCCATCTTTGTAGGATACATCATCTTCCCGTTACAGGTAATAAAGTAAAGTGCACGCTTCAGTACAACGCCGAACTTCTTGAGATCCGCAAAATCAAGAGTCCCAAGCTTTCTTGCCCTCACGATCCTGCCTGCAGACTTGTAGCCGATTCCCGGAACCCGAAGCAGCATCTTATAGTCATCGCGGTTGACTTCGACCGGAAACTGTTCCAGATGCTTCAACGCCCAGTTACACTTCGGGTCAAACAATACATTAAAATTCGGATCCTCTTCCGACAAAAGCTCTTCTGCCTGAAAATGGTAATATCGCAGCAGCCAGTCCGCCTGATATAGCCTGTGTTCCCGTAAAAGGGGAGGCCCTTCCCCTGTCCTGGCCGGGAGGCAGACATCTTCATTGACCGGTACAAACGCTGAGTAGAACACTCGCTTCAGTTCGAACTTCTGATACAGCGATTCTGCCACGCGAATGATCTGATAATCCGTCTCCGGTGTCGCGCCGATGATCATCTGAGTGCTCTGACCGGCGGGAACAAATCTTGGTGCGTTCCGGTACAGCTGAATCTCCTGTCGGTTCTCTGATGCACGGTTCTGAACGAGCCTCATGGGTGTCAGTATATTCTTTCTCGTTTTATGTGGAGCCAGAAGTCTGAGACTCTCTGCAGTCGGAAGTTCCAGATTCACGCTCATTCTGTCAGCAAGAAATCCGATCTTCTGAATCAGGTCCTGACTGGCCCCCGGAATTGCCTTTACATGAATATATCCCTGGAAATTGCATTCCTTCCGAAGCTTCCAGAGTGTTGCATACAGAAGCTCCATGGTGTAGTCCGGACTTTTTAAGATACCGGAGCTTAAAAACAGGCCTTCGATATAATTTCTGCGATAAAATTCCATGGTAAGTGTACATACTTCATCCGGCGTAAACGAAGTCCTTTCTACATCATTGCTTCTTCGATTCACACAATACTTACAGTCATAAATACATTCATTCGTGAACAGAATCTTCAGAAGAGAGATACATCTTCCGTCTGCCGAGAAACTGTGACAAATACCGGACTGTTCACAGCTCCCCATCCCTGTGCCATCACCTTTTCTGGAAGTTCCACTGGATGTACATGCCACATCATACTTTGCAGCATCCGTAAGAATCTGTAATTTATCATAAACTGACTTTGTTTCCTGAATTCTCATTCCTGCATCCCCCAATCCCAAAAACGAACAGGTGTTCTTTTTTCATTATAAGAACACCTGTTCGTTTTGTCAATCTCTATTTTCTTTTGTAATCATTCCGAAGGTTCTGTCACTCCTGTTTTGTGCTCATACGACTTTCAATGCACTGGCTCATCAATGCAGTCATCTTCCCGATTGCCGTCACAAGCATATCATTATCCACCTCCCGGTTTCTCTGAAATGCATGATACCCTCCCTGAATACAGAAACTGATCGTAATATTCATAATCTCATCGGTTTCAAACTCCGGATACTTCTCATAGATCAGTTTCTTAATACTTTCTTCAATGCGATCTGCAAAATGGCTCCGCTGATTTCCGGAAAAGAGAATCGTTGTAAGAGACGTCTGCGACAAATATGCCATTAAAAGCTCTCTGGAAAATGCTTCCAGATTATCCACGATATATTCCGGATGTGAGACACTGTTTGTGATCGAAGCCACCACTTCCTCCTCCAGCGTATCAGACAGATCATAGATATCTCTGTAATGAGAATAAAATGTCGACTTATTAATTCTGGCACTTTCACACAATTCTCTGACCGTTATCTTTTCCAGCGGTTTTCTGGAACGAAGCTCAATAAACGCATTTTTAATCCCTTTTTCTGTCTTTTCAATTCTTAAGTCCATGTCTCGTCTCCTTTTTCAGCGTATCCATTTTCCGACAGATTTTTAAGATTGTCGCTTATCCACCCAATCGTCTGTTTTGTTGGTAGATAAATAATATTGTCATCTATATAATAAAATTATACGGCAGAAAACCAACTACTGTCTATTATCTTTATTTTACAAGAAGACAAGGAGAAAAACGATGGATTTTTATGGGTTTTATACAGGAAAAATATTTGATGCCTATCAGTATCTGGGCGCTCATGTAGAAGAAAAAGGAGTGACTTTTCGCACGTTTGCTCCTGCCGCCTCCAGAATCACTCTGATCGGTGAATTCAACCACTGGCAGGAATGGGAAATGAACCGGACCTACAGCGGTCAGTTCTGGGAATGCTACGTCGAAAACGCCAGGCCCGGAATGATGTATAAATACAGGATCTATAAGCAGGATGGTTCCTGTACCGACCATTGTGATCCCTACGGCTTCGGAATGGAATTAAGGCCGGCAAGCGCCTCCATCATCCGGGATCTGAACACATACACATATCATGATCAGGAATGGTTGCAGAAACGCTCCGACTGCAGAAATCAGCCTCTGAACATCTACGAACTTCACTTTGGCTCTTTCCGAAAACCTTCCGATGAACCGGACAGCTGGTACACCTATACAGAGATGATCGATATCCTCATTCCGTATCTGAAGGAATATGGATACAATTACATTGAGATCATGCCACTGAGCGAGCATCCCTGTGATGAATCCTGGGGATATCAGAATACCGGATTCTTCAGTCCCACTTCCCGTTACGGAACAGCACAGGAACTGATGGAATTCATCGATGCCTGCCATCAGAATGACATCGGTGTAATCATTGATTTTGTTCCGGTACATTTTGCCGTAGATGATTATGCACTTGCAAACTATGACGGAACTTCTCTTTATGAATACCCACATCAGGACGTCGGTGTCAGCGAATGGGGAAGCTGTAACTTTATGCACTCCCGCGGCGAAGTGCGAAGCTTCCTTAAGTCTGCCGCCAATTACTGGCTCAGTGAATACCATGCAGACGGTCTGCGTATGGATGCCATCAGCCGGATCATATACTGGCAGGGAGAACCGGTCAGAGGAGTAAACAACAATGCCGTAGACTTCATCCGGGAAATGAACCGGGGATTAAAGTCCCTGCACCCGACAGCCATCCTGTCAGCAGAAGATTCCACCTCTTTTCCGGGTGTGACACGTCCGGTCGAGGAAGGCGGACTGGGCTTCGACTACAAATGGGATATGGGCTGGATGAATGATACGCTGGATTACTTCCGGACCGGACCGGAATACAGAAGCCGGGACTACCACAAACTGACCTTTTCCATGATGTATTATTATAACGATGCATTCCTGCTTCCACTTTCTCACGATGAAGTCGTTCACGGAAAAGCTACGATCCTTCAGAAGATGTATGGGGACTATGATATTAAATTCCCGCAGGCACGGGCATTTTACATGTATATGTATGCACATCCGGGCAAAAAACTGAATTTTATGGGAAACGAGATCGGTCAGCTCAGAGAATGGGATGAAAAAAGAGAACAGGACTGGGATATCCTGACCTATCCGGTTCATGATGCGTTTCATCATTTTATAAAGGATCTGAACCATCTCTATCTGAATCATACTTCACTGTATTCTCTGGATTATGCAAATGATGGCTTTCGGTGGCTGGACTGCCACCAGGAAGGGCGCTGCATCTATGCATTCGAACGGAAAGATTCCACGGAGCGGATTCTTGCTGTATTTAACTTTTCTGATCAGCTGCAGGAAAATTATGACCTGCTCATACCTGATTCCAAAGAACTGAAGCTTCTGATTGCAAGTGATATGGAACAATACGGCGGAACCAACAGATATCCGGAAAAAACGAAAAAAGCAGAAAATGGACTCTATACTTTCACTCTGAATCCATATTCTGCCGCATACTACCTGATCCAATGATTTTTGATAGATATTTTCTATATATAGTGCTCACTTATTAATATAATGAATTTTCTTTTTCGATATGTAGGGATTACAATTATACCGTAATTTATATACCAAGGAGGATACAACTTATGAAAAAGAAACTATTGAGCGCATTACTCTGTGTTTCTATGATTTCTGCTCTCGCAGCCGGATGCGGAAGCAAGGACTCATCCGCCGAAGGAGGAGAATCCGATTCAGCAGAGGCAACTACTCTCACAATGTGGCTTCCACCATTGGATGATGACACAGAAACAAACTTTAAAAATCTTTTATCCGGATGGGAAGAAGAAAACAACTGTACTGTTGAAATGGAAATTATTCCATGGCAAAACTATGAAGAAAGATGGTCTACTGGTGTTGCAGGCGGAGAAACTCCTGACATCGGATATATGTATGTAGAAATGTACCCGACCTATATTTCTTCCGGACTTGTTATGGATCTGACCGATATGGTTACCGATGAAGATTATGATGAATACCTTTTCCTTGACCGTGGCGAAATGATGGGCGGATTATACGGTGTTCCGATTGTAACCGGTGTACCTTTTGTTCTGTATTATAATCAGGATATCCTGGATTCTCTTAATGAGACAGCACCTGAAACATGGGAAGACTTTGCACGTATCTGTGAAGAAGCTACTCAGGATACTGACGGCGATGGTGTAATTGATCAGTATGGCTATGCTGTAGGTCTTAACAGCGGTGATATGAGTAACCTTTACGCACTGAACTCTTACATTTACAGTCTGTTATGGCAGGCAGGCGGCGACATCTATACCGACGATCTGAAGGAAGTTGCATTTAACAATGAAGCCGGTGTGGAAGCAATTGAATTTTTAAAAAGCCTTCAGCCATACATGCCGGAAAATGTAATGTCTCTTTCCGGAACGGATGCTTTTGCAACAGTGTTTGCAGAGGGTAAAGCTGCCTTTGGTGTAACCCGTTCTTCCAGCGCTGATGAAACAATCTTTGCCAGCGACTATCCGAATCTGAAGAACTGGGATTATGTTACATCCTTAAAGAATGTTGATTATGGTACCTTTGGTGCTGCAGACTGCTTATCTGTAATGACAACGTCTGAAAATCCAGAACTCGCGTTAGATCTGATCAGATATATTACAAGCTCTGAATTTATGACAGAATACCACAAAGTAGCTCCGGGTGCTCCACTTACAGTAAGCGAAGAATATACCGGTGATCCTAAAATGGAAAGAATCGTTGGAGAAGACCGCAGTAAATGGCGTCCACTGCAGGCTGGTCCATGCGGAACTGAAATCCTTGAAAACTATGCAGCACACATCCAGTCCATCATGGAAGGAAATATGAGTGTCAAAGAGGCATTAGATGAATCAGCAGAATACTGTAACGAAGTATTAAGTGAATACTACGCTGAAAACGAATAAAAGAATCGAGGAAACTATGAAGAAAAAGAAAAAGGTGTCCGTTCTTACGCCTTATCTTTACATAGCGCCGATATCATTGATCCTGCTTACATTTGTAGCAGGATCTTTGATCATTGCGATATGTTTTAGTTTTACAAAATATAATATTATTACTCCAGCGAAATTCAACGGACTTTATAACTATCAAAAATTATTTCGTGATACAAAATTACATCTTTGTATTATGAATACGCTTAAAATTACTGTCATTTCTGTGCCGCTTCAGATTATCTGCTCTACGTTATTTGCAGTTCTGATTGCTTCCAGACAGCACACAGTGCTTGGAAAGCTCACAAAAGCAGCCGTTTTTATTCCTTACCTTTCTTCCAGTGCTGTAGTCGGTACTGTGTGGAAAGCAATTTTGAATGGCGGAAATCCTGCAGTTAAAGCAATCTTTGGTATTTTTGGCATAGATCCGACCATGCTGTTGGGAAGCAGTAAAACAGCAATCATCACGGTTGCTTTACTGATTGTATGGAAGGATGTAGGATACTACATGATTATTACCCTCTCCTCCCTGATGTCCATCCCCGGCACTTACTATGAAGCAGCCAAAGTAGACGGAGCAACTTCTTTGGATATGCTTACTAAAATCACATTGCCTTTATTAAGACCTACCATTGTAATGAATACATTCCTTGCAACAACAATCTCTGTACAAGTATTTGATCTGATCTATACCATGACCGGCGGCGGACCATCCATGTCTACCACAACTCTGGTCATGTATGCATACCAGCTCACTTTCAAAAGCGGAAAGAGCGGATATGCCATGGCTGTATCTAATGTACTGATGCTGATGCTGCTGATTATCATATTATTCCAGCAACGTTTCATGAAACGTGATGCTTCGGAAATATAGGAGGTGAATCAAATGAAAAAAATATACAATATAATCATAAATATTTTTTTGATTTTTGTAATCCTGGTTTGCATCCTTCCATTTTTATATATGATACTTATGTCTACTAAAAGTACGATCAATGCATATGACATATCTTTTAACCTTGCTGATATGTCCCTTGCACATTACCAGAGGATTTTCTCGGATCCGACTTTTATTCGCTACTTTTTAAACAGTGTATTTATTGCGATTGCAGGTGTTCTTTTAACTTTATTCACAAGCTGTACTGCCGGTTATGCTTTTGCGAAGCTAAAATTTAAAGGACGGGATAAAATATTCTTTTTACTGCTTTTAACTTTACTGGTTCCGTCTCAGGCAATTCTTGTGCCACTTTATCTTCTTGTCCGGGGATTCGGCTGGGTAAATACATTTCGAGCATTAATCTTGCCTCTTCCAACCGCATTTGGTGTATTTATCATGCGAAATGCGATTATGGAAATCCCCATTGAGCTGGTAGAATCTGCACAAATTGACGGTGCTTCCAAATGGAAAATTTTAAGAGTCGTCATATTGCCTCTGGTAGAATCCGCAATGCTCACCATAGCAATCTTCACCTTTGTAGGAGCATGGAATAACTTTACATGGCCGCTCATCATTACCACTGATGATCTGCACCGCACACTTCCGATTGCACTTACAACGATGAAAACACAGTATGACACAGATGTAGGTCTGAGTATGGCAAGTGCAACCGTCACTTTCCTTCCGCCTTTTATCTTTTATCTGTTACTCCAATCGAAATTCCGGGAGAGCATGGCTCTCAGCGGTCTGAAAGAATAACAGAAGAGACTGCTTTACGCAGTCTCTTCTGTTATTCTTCTAACACTTTCTTAAAATACATACTGGCTTTCTCACCAAATATATTTACGCTTTGTCCCATATACAAAAGGCTTGATACTGCAATATGCGGATAAGCAATCTTTTTTTTCGGTACATACGGAAGGAACTGAAAGCAGAATGGATCTGCGATAACAAGATCATATTGTTCCTGTTCTTCTAAAAAATTCACCAGCACTTCTTCGTCTTTCATCCAGAAGTCATTTCCCTTCATAAGCATCCTGTCCATCTTAAAAAAAGAAGCCACATCTACCTGATCATAATCAAATTCTTTTCTTAACAGGCTTCGCATCGCACAGGAAGTCATTTGTTCTCCTATAATGAACGCGCTTTTTCCACTCTTATTCTTTCCGGATTCTTCAGAATAAAATGCCACATTTCCCAGTTCCTTTCCAGAAAGAATATTTCTCACCTGTTCTGTCCATCGGACAGTATCTTTCTCTCCGAACGGATAACCAATCATATAGGGCGTTCCATAATTTTCATGCAATTGCTTTACAACTTTCACTGCTGACACAGATACCGCAAGATTCATCTTCGCTCCTGCCGCACCGGCGATCGCCCCCATAGACCCACGGGCTCCCCACACCACCGGATTCTTTGCCCCGGCTTTTTTCAAAAGCTTCACACAATCTTCCATTTGATTGTAATCCCACATATCAATAGATGTCGCCCCAATAATATTTACATCACTGATGTTATCTTCCTCTTTCCGGATCAACATCTTTGCCAACGCCAGATACGCCTTTTCCTGCCCTGCATCATATGTTTCCCATCCATTCGTATCTACCCCCATGGAAGGGAGAATGTTGTCCGTAAACCCCTGTTTATAAATTCCCCTGCATATTTCTTTTCCAAGTCCTTCAAGGTCCAACCCTGTGACAGCTGCTACAGGAGTTCCTATCAGTCCTACAAACGATCCACCAGTTTCATGATATGTTCGAATCGCGTCTTTTTTCAGCTTTTTATCAATTCCCATAACAATCTGTTTCTCTCGTAATGATGCCGAAAAAATTCTTCGCTCTTCATTGCCGCCTTTTGGATCTTCCCCAAACAGGAAACCACCCATGCATGCTCCTGCATCACAGAATATCAACATACCATCCATCTCCTGAAGAACCCCAGCCGCACCGGAATAATCTCCTGCAAAAGAACCTGTTTTTTGAAATAACCTTGCCATATCTATACCTCCTCCGGATAAGGTTTCCATGCTCTTGCGAATATGGATCCTGCAGGATCTGTTTCTTCTTTATCCTGTTCGCTTTCCCGTGGATGTTTCTGCAGCAATTGTTCTTCAAATTTCTCCATTACCTGCAGAAAAGTTTGAAAATCATATGGTTCTTCCGGAAGTTCAATCGTCATTAATTCTTTTACATTTTTCATTAGCATCATACTTCCATTGATCAACACATCCACCGGCTCCGGTTGAGATATAAATTTTCTCATACTGATATCAGGCGCCAGATACACATGTGTCCGTGGGCTGTGTTGCTGTAACCATATGTAATACTCCATGTCAGATCTTTGAATCTGATCTGTAAATACATATTTCACATTCAGCCCAATCGCTGTTAACTCACAGGCCGCTTTCACCGGTATGTAATCCAGTCTCTGACCAATCGCAAAGGTTTTTTCTCCTGCGATTTTTTTTACTTTTTCTGCTTTCTTTTTTGCAGCCTGATAAAACCCATCTGTCTCCAGCGTACAATGAAGTCTTCGTTCTAACTCTTCATAATTATGCCTGATCGTATCTGGATCCATAGATTCATTCCAGAAAAAGTATGGAACATGATACTTTTTTTCCATCATTTTTGCAGCTCGCAGATGAAAAGCGCTTAGCACGATATTCAGGCAAGCCTCTCCCATCTCATCAAATTCATCAAGGGTCTTACATTGCCTGATTTCACGAACCTCGTATCCTGCCTTTTGAAGAACCTGATAAAAATCCGTATTCGGATCAACTATTTCCACATGTCCCAACAGGTTCACAATCTTTTTCTTTGGCTGATGCGGATCTGCCTGAATCAGACTGTATACCATCTCCGGAAAGAGATCCGTATGTTTGATCTTATTATCCGCAAGAATCGGGAACATCTCCACCACACCAAAGCGGATTCCATATTGCTTCATGAGTCTCTTTCGGATGGCTGTATAATCAGAATGTATCAGTCCATCAATACAGGTAACTGTAATCGTAATCACTTTCGGCTGAGGATTAAGTTTTTCCAGCAGCTCCTGGATACATTTCCATAAAACGTCCGCAACACTCCCACTTACAATCTCCTTTTCTGACAAAAAAAGACTGTATACTCCTTGCGTATACCCGTTCAGTTTCAGATCAAAATCACAGTGTCGCATACAGGCTAACGGTGCAAGCAAAATATGTATCGATTCCGGAATGAATTTTGCCGTACGTGACAGACCACCCATTCCTCGTTCCCCCGCTCCCAGACACCGGAATCCTTCTCTTTGAAACCTCAGTTTATCTGCTTTATCCGTTTTTTCTTTGTTCAGATATGCAATAATTTCATCTAATTTAAAACATTTAATTTCTGTCATTTTTTCATCTTATTCCAGCGATAATGCTCCCGTATTACAGATCCTTACACACGCCGGTTCTTCTCCTCTTCCTGTTCTTTCAGAACAGCCATCGCATTTGACCAGTTTCCCTTCCGCATCAAAACGCGGCACATCATATGGGCAGGCTCTCTCGCAGGCCCGGCAGCCGATACATTTTTCCCGGATGGGAATTACAAATCCTCTGTCATCTCTTTCCAATGCTCCCACCCTGCAGGCTTCCATGCATTTCGCATGCTCGCAGTGGAGGCAGCTTCTGGTAATGTAACTGACAAGTCCGGTTCGTCCGGAAGTTCTTTTTTCATAAATTCTTGCGGATACCGCATGTTCTTCTGTCTCAGGATAATGCTGATCTATACATGCCACTACACACGCAAGACATCCGGAGCAAAGTTCCGGATTACATTTCACCCTACTCATATTCCTTCACCTTCTTCTCTATCCTGCAGCAATAAGACTTATATCCCGGAAATCCGGAGATCGGATCCAGATACCTGTCATCCACCAGATAATTAATATCCTTCTTTCCGGCTCCGTGATACACGTTCACAACACCCGGAAGGCAGGAAGAATCGATATTTATCGGAAGCTCCATAGCACCAACCGGCGTCTTCAAGATGACTTCTTCCCCATTATCCAGCAAAAGCCTCTTGGCATCTTCCGGATGAATATCAATCACCGGTGCTTCTTCCAGGTTCGCAAGCCACGGAAGTCTGTATGTTCTGGAATGAAACAGCTGCGGTTTGCGGCTGCCGGTCGCAAGGATCAATGGGTATTCATCCATCGGAAGTTCCTCCCGGAAGTCTCGATAGACCGGAAGCCCCTCATGTCCAGGTTTCCGACAAGAATTCAGAACCTGCGAAACAAATTCAATCTTTCCGCTCGGAGTCTTCACATTCAGAATTTCTTCTGTCGTTCGGATCTTTGCAGGAGTTTTCGGCGCCATCCCTTCCGGATGTGCTTTCAACTCCGAAAGCGTAATCTGCGTTGGTGCAAGAATAGATTCCAGATATTCTTCATAGCTGTGTACGGCAGGATTTCCCAGAGAAAATCCCAGTCGCTCACTCAGCTCCAGTAAAATCTCAATATCATTTTTCACTTCTCCCATCGGAGTGATTGCCTCCGGCTGATAATACAGTGTGTCAGGCCCCAGGATCTCCACCTGTGCCCGCTCCAGAGATGTGGCAGCCGGAAGAAGAATATCCGCATACCTGCAGGTATCATTCATATACATATCTACATTTGCAAAGAAATCCACACTCTCAAGTGCTTCCTCGATCCGATCCGGCCGCGGCCACATATGATGATTCATACCGAATGCCAGAAGTGTGTGAATCGGGTATTCTCCTTTTCCCTGCAAATAGTCAGCAATACGCGTCACCTGTGTCTCATAATATATGCATTTTCTCCATGCCGGAAACTGTTCATGACTTAAGTCCTGATCCGGATCTACCCTCTCCAGCCAGTCATTCATAAATGTTCCCGAAAGACGCGGACGTCCCGGTCCCGGAGCCATCACGCCTCCCGGCATTCCATAATTACCGGTCAATGCATTTAACAGCTCAATTGCCCGGGCGTTCTGCACACCGTTAATATTATGTACGATCGGGGACGCAGACGTCATGATCGCTCCCGGTCCTTCCGATGCAAACAGACGCGCCGCTTTTTCCATATCCTCTGCCGGAACACCCGTGATCTGTTCCACTTTTTCCGGTGTAAACTCCATCACATATTCTTTATATGAATCAAAACCATATGTATATTTTTCAACGTATTCTCTGTCATACAGATCCTCTGTAATCATGACCCTTGCCATGCCGAGCGCCAGTGCTCCGTCTGTACCCGGAACCGGACGCAGATGAATCTCAGCATGTTCCGTCGTCGGCGTACATCTTGGATCTACTACGATAATATGTTTCCCCTGGCTGGCCGCACTTAAGAACCCTTTCCCGCCTTTGACTGAGTTGCTGTAAAGGGGATTCACGCCCCACACCATCAGCGTTTTGCAGCGTCTGAGATCCGGCTGCGGCATGAACACATTCGATCCAAAACAGCACTTGCACGCCAGCATCAACGCATACGCACAGGTACTGGATTCCGATCCTACATTCGGGGTTCCGTAATGATTGGCAAAATCCGTAAGATACGGACGAAACCACTTGGGATGTCCCACATACACCATTGCGGATCTGGCACCATGTTGCTCTTTTGTCTTTTTCATATTCTCAGCAATGGCATCAAGCGCCTCTTCCCAGCTGATTCGTTCGAACTTTCCTTCTCCACGTTTTCCGACACGCTTCATGGGATAGAGAAGCCGTTCTGGGCTGTAGGTAGCCTGCTTCAGAGCAGCCCCCTTGACGCAGAGACGCCCATCAGAAAAGGGCAGTGTCTTATTGCCTTCCACTTTTACGATTTTCCCGTCCTGCAGGTGCAGATCCACCAGACATGACCCGCCGCACAGGCCGCAGATTGCAGGAGTTATCTTCGTCTCCATTATGCTTCCTCCTTGTTACCGCAACTGATTATGATTTACTGTCCGGTACTCTCTTTGCAATTTCCCGGTTCACCTTATTGCGAAGTGTGATCAGATACATATCTGATTTCGGATATTTCTTAAAAGTGATCGGTTCCGCCAGATCCCCTTCGATCAGTTCCATGACGTATTCCTTGCTGGTCAGAGATTCCAGAAGCTTTAATGCCCGAAGATCCGTAAGAGCCTCATAATGCACCATCATTCGGATAGATTCTTCCGGGTATCCGTCTGCTCCCGGATATACAATAAACGGATCTCCTGCCGGGAAAGCATTTCCTGCATCCGTCACTTCATACGGATTGATGTGTTCAATGGAAAACTGACTGTTATAGAAGTTATATCCCCAATGCAGAATACCGATAATGTCATATTTATACAGTTGAATTCCATAGATTCGATTTCTTGCAGACGGCATGGACATAAAGCGGTTGCTCACTTCATAAAACTGTCCGGTACAATAATACGTCCACATCTCTGTCAGACCATGTTCCAGGAATTCTTCAATCTCATTGTTGCCAGGGATTGGCTTGTCAATTAATCCATGACGATAGAATTCATAACTGGACAACGCATCAAATGTATGGAAACCATCCAGCATATGCCCCAGAGATTCTTTTGCAGCACGAAAGCTTTCCAGATGTTCCTCTCTTGGCTCATCTGATATATGAAAATACGTTACATCCGCAATCTGCCACTCTTTCAGTTTCTCAATCAGCTGCGGCAGAAAGCTCTGGAGAAATCTGGTATATTCGCCTACTGCCGGAGTATGCCAGCCAAAGATCTTTTCTTCTTTTCCATCCACCATTGCAACCACTTTTGGAGCACACTTTGCTCCCCACTGGGAGAACAGATGTGACATTTCAAAATACTCGATTCCACATTTTTTACACAGATCAATCCAGCGCTTCATCTGTTCAAATCCAAAAATATACTCCCCATCTTTTACTTCCACTTCAATCAGCTGAGTTGTCGTACGTTCCAGACCGACAGCCGTATCCAGCGGGGATGTAAAAAGCGGCGTAAGCATCATGTTACAACCACGTTTTACACTTTCCGTAAAATAATTCTCCAGAAGTTTCCAGTGCTCCTCAGAAAACACCTCAACATGGTAATAATCTGCCAGGCAATCTGCATGCATCCATTCCGTATGCATAATCTCCTGCTTTGGAAGGGTAACCCCATACACAGTAAGCTTCTGCACTGCAGAACATACTGTTTTTTCTTCTTTCACCAGCTGAATCTCTATCTCATACTCACCGGCAGGTATCTCTTCCGTCACTTCCACATCGATCCAGAGACTTCTCCACTGATTCGAGCATACGATCACTTTCCCGTCTTTTGGATCTCTCAAAAGATCCGGGTACAGTCCTGACGTTGTTTTCAGATAATTATCATCCACGATTCCGTTCGTCGCCCTTCCGACCGGCACCTGCTCTACGGTTCTGACGCGCACATGATCTGCAATCGGAGATACGACCCTGACTTCCAGTCTTTCCCGCATGAAAAAGTCACCTGTATATGCCGCCTGAAAGGACACAGTCTCTCCCCACAGCGCACTTAACACCTGACATTCCGGACGATATACCGGAGTCTCATCCTGAAAAACTTTTACCAGGGAACTTAATAATTTCATTTCATATTTGATTTCGCTCTGTTTTCTCATCATTTCCTCCCATATCACACTTCTTAAGTTCATAATCATCGATAGTTTCGAACAGCTTCCATAAAATAGTCCACCTGTTCCGGTCTTGCCAGCTCGGGAATATCGCAGCCCGTAGCCAATGTATATCCCTTCTTCGATCTTTTTCCGATCTCGATACAATTCCAGACTGCACTGGTAATCTCCTCTTTTGTTCCGTTCATAACGACCTCCACAGGATCTACATTGCCGGCAATCGGAACATAATTCCCCAGTTCTTCCACTGCCCGGTTCATATCAATGATGTTATCCAGGCTGATCTCATTTAATTCATACTGGCATATATACTTCCAGATACTGTAGGTACTTCCGCACATATGAAGAGATACTTTTTTTCCGGTTTTTTTCAGTGCGTAATCCGTCAGTTCCTTTGTATATGGAAATATAAACTTTTCATACATCTTAGGTCCGATTAATGCCGGATTGGCTACCGGATCTGCCATCGCAATTCCTAGTCCACGGGATGCAGCCTCATCAATACAGCTCCTTTGGGTATCCGTAATCAGTCGCAATAGTCTTTGAACCTCTTCCGGATATTTTCTGCAGTCTCTCAAAAGGCGCTCCACTCCGCGCAGATTCGACGCTATCGTAAACGGACCGCCAATGCTTGCTTCGATCGGAACCATCTCCATAGCTTCCTCTCCTAAAAGATCTGCTACTTGAAAAAACATCTGAATTCTCGGATTTTTCCCGGCTTCTGCAGGCTCCATGTCAGACAACCGATTATAATTCTGCAAATACGGTACATCCGCATACGGCAATCCATTCTCCGGATACACAAAACTGCCTCCCAACGCTTCCGTAATTCCCCGTGTATTAGGCCCGATCACAATTCTGTCATAGCCATATCTGTTAAATGCCACAATCTCTGCATCTGCAATCTTCTTCGGATCATGCCAGAAATCCCGGATACTGATTCCACTCAGATAACATTTCAGTTCTCCCATAAAAGGAACGACCGGCACACGATCAACGGCATCCCCCTTTTCAATCGCTTTTTTTCTTTCCTGCGGCGTCATTTGATCTGCCTTCGGTCTTTCTATCTTCATACAATCTACCGCCTGTTTTTTCTTGCTTCCATCTTACTATTTTCATATCTATTCAGTAAGAAATCATTTATATATAGAACTATCAAAGGCAGAAACCAGCTTTCAGTCTCTGCCTCCGACTTTCTATTAGTAATAATGTTTACAATAATTACATATACTCCCGCAATCCTTTCGGTATCTGTCCCAGCTTTGCTCCTTTTCCATACTTTCTCGCCGCATAGATAAATGCCTCTACATTCGCTTTCGGCGTTCCGATCGGCAGCTGGCACCCGGTATTCAGAATATATCCTGCCGGATTGTCCGCACATCTCATCATACATTCTTTACATGCTTCAATGACTTCGTCTATGGTTCCTTCTTTCATAACGTCAACCGGAGGAACATTTCCTGCGATCCGCATCCGGTCTCCGACCGCTGCTTTTGCCACCGCAAGATCCTCACAGTTATCAATGCTGAAGGAAAACAGTCCTGCATCCGCAAGATCACTCCAGATCGGACTGGTCTTGCCGCAGATATGCGCTCCCGGTCTGGAACCCATGATTTTTTCCGTTCCATCGATCAGTTTCTTAATGTATGGAAGAGAGAATTCATCAAACTGCTTTTTGCTGATCACATCCATACAGGTGACCGGATCTGAAAAATTCGTTCCAACCGGTCCGAATTCATGATAAAATGCGTCAAACCACCGCAGGGAACACTCTACGGTCAGATCCAGAAGCTTATGCAGCATCTCGGGATTTTTTCTGGTATCCTTCAGCACCATTTCCACCGGTCGTACCGCAATCGCTGTCGAGATCGGTCCTGCAACGCTGGTCGTCATGCTGACATCCGGAAAACGGTCTTTCAGACGTTTTGCGCTTTCCAGGATCGGTGCAAGCACCGGATTTTTATACGGATCTGTGACTTCAAGCCTGTCAAAATCCGCATAATCCTTCAGAATATGCTCCTCCACATAATCAATTCCGTGTTCCGGAGCCCGCAGTTTTGATCCCAGCGCACCTCCGATCGTCTTAAGTCCAAGCCCCACGTTAAAACTATCCAGCCCGAACTCTTCCTTTCTCCTTCGAATGACCTCGCTTTTTACTTCAAAGTCTTTCGCAAATTGTGTAGTTGTGAATCCAAAGATGTCTGCCATCGCCGGATCCGGAGCCTGAAGCGTATAAGGCTGATAATCTACTTCTTCTCCGGCATTGTAGGCTTTGATTCGCTCTGCCGCCGTCATCTCATCTTTCTGCTCACTCATCAGTCGTTTCAGTTCATCGTATTCCATAGGCACCTCCGTTCTCGTGCATATATGCCCGAACACATGTTATTTCCATATTTAATTAAAATGTTGGAAAGATCATACTCTCCGTAAAGATTCTTTCATAATTCTCAGTTTCAGCCAGTTCCATATATTCCATCCGGCATGCCAGTTCTTCCACTTCTTTCTTCACAGTTGCAGACATCAGGGACATATATGCACCCGTCTTGGAAGAATTTCCCACATATATCAGCTTATCTCCCACTTCCTCCGGAAGGATTCCGGTGCCGACCAGAGATTCTGCCGGAAGATGTGCACCAAACTGCCCCGCGATCATAACTTTATCCAGATCCTCCATCCGGATTCCCGCTTTATTTAACAGGGCAACGAAGCCGGAAAGAATCGCTCCTTTTGCAAGCTGTACCTGGCGTACATCCCCCTGTGTGACCAGAAGTTCCGGATTCTCATGCAGGATGAATTCCCGCTTCGTCCCGTTCAGGCGAATATAGGGATACCGATAATCATCTTCTTCCAGCTTTTCCTTTTTTACAAATACACCCGTCTTTTTTACGATTCCGGTACGCAGAAGCTCCTTTACCACTGCCAGAATTCCACTTCCGCAGATTCCTGCCGGTTCCTGCTCTCCAATCGTCTTAAGCTCAATGCCCTGTTCTGTGATCCGGACATCCTCGATCGCTCCTTCTGCTGCCCGCATACCGGAGCTGATATTCATACCTTCCAGTGCCGGCCCCGCAGCACAGGAGCAGCAGAGCAGTCTTCCCTGGCTTGCAAGCACGATCTCTCCATTGGTTCCAATGTCAATAAACAGAACATTTCCCTTTTCTTTTTGAAGTTCACACACGTATGCTCCCGCCACAATATCCGCACCAATATAAGCTGACACCTGTGGAAGACAGTACAGTCTGGTATCTGCTGCCGCTTCGATCCCGATATCCACTGCCAGAAGCTTCTGTGCTTCTGTGAACTTGGGGCGATATGGCGATTTCCCGATGGATCTCGCATCCACACCAAGCAGCATGTGCATCATGGTGCAGTTTGCCGCTACATCGATCTCACGAATCGCATTTCGGTCCACAGAAGCTTCCATACAGGCTTCTCCAATCATTGCATTGATGGAATGGACAATTGCCGCCTGAAGCTCCTGAATTCCACTTTCCGGGTGCTCATACTCATATGTGATCCTGGTCAGTACATCCAGACCATAGTGCTTCTGTGCGTTGATCATAGAAGCATTGGCAAGTTCTTTTCCGGAAGCAAGATCGATCAGTGCAGTCACCACAGTCGTCGTACCGATATCGATCACAATTCCATATCCGCCATCATACGGATCTTTCTCAAACGCCGGCATATATCCCTTCGTCAGTACTTCATGCTTTCTTTCTTTCTGAAGAAGTTCCACGGTAATATCCCCCATTACTTCTGTCAGACAGGAAAGTCTGATTCCTGTACGAATTTCCTCCGGCTTCAGTAACTTTTCTTCCGTCTCAGACATGGCCGATACTTCTCCGGACAGAATCCTTACCTTGCATTTTCCACAGATTCCTTTTCCACTGCACGGATTGTCCACAAACACACCGGCATCCAGAAGTGTATTCAAAAGACCTGCTCCCGCCTCGCAGCGGATCACCTGGCCGGTCTGTCGTATTCTTATCTCTGCCATCCCTTATGCCTCCTCTTTCAGGCACTCCAAAATAGACTGCACATTCACAAGCGGAGACTTCATTCCCAGACCACAGGCCGGGGACAGAATATCAGAACCATGTTTCTGACAGCTTCTGGTTAACATCTTAACGCGCGCCGGATCTCCAAATTCCAGTGCATAGGTACTGACATTGCCCATCAGCACTCTGTCATTTAAGTGCTCTCTTGCCTCTTTCATCGGAACCACCGAATCAAAGCTCAGTACATTGCTGTGAAGTTCGTTTACCTCACGATAGACCGGTCGCATCTGTCCACAGATATGTACGATCGTTCCCATCTTTTCCGCCTGCAGAGCATCCAGCAGTCGGTTAATATAAGTCACTGCAAATTCTTCAAAGAACTTCGGTCCCAGGATCTCTCCGGTTCCGCTTGGATCAGAGATTGCGATCACATCGGCTCCCGCCTCTATCTGTGCACGTCCGAACGTGATCAGCTGATCGGTGATAAATGCCATATATTCATGTGCTTCTTTATTCTTTTTACGAAGCTCCTTATAGAAGATCACCGGTTCCATAACGGAACTGGCAGTACTGATCGGTCCGGTCAGATTGCCTACGATCGGCACGCCTGTCGTCTCTTCCTTCAATATCCGGATCGCATCCAGCACAACTTTCGCACGTCCCTTTGTGACATCAACCGGGGTCAGCTTATGAAACTCACCTACAGAGTCTATCACATACTCTATCACATGCGGTTCATATACCTTTGATCCCATATCAACCCTGGCTCCCATTTCTTCTGCCTCTACCGTCATACAGAACGGAACCCCATAATTCTCAAAACAGCCCTTTTCATATACCGCTTTCGCGAGATCTGCCATCTTTCGCGCATCGGTATGCGCCTCCGGAAGATAGACCTGTACCTCATCCATCAATTCGGCAGTCACCATATTCATCATGCCTCCCGGACAAATACATGCCGGACGGTCTGCCTTCTTTCCTTCCATGATCAGTTTCAGTCTCTCTTTTGGTGTTAACATATCCTTCTCCTATGCAATATTTAATAATCTTTTCGCAAGTTTTACAGCTTCAACAGCATTCTGTGAATATCCGTCCGCACCGATCTTGTCCGCAAACTTCTGAGAGATCGGGCCTCCGCCGATCATAACCTTTACTTTGTTGCGAATACCCGCTTCTTCAAGAAGATGAATGACCGTCTCCATACCTCCCATTGTGGTCGTCATCAGAGTTGACATACACACAAAGTCAGCATTCTGTTCTTTTGCTGTATCTACAAACTGCTGAAGAGGCACATCTCTTCCAAGATCGATCATATTGAATCCTGCTGTTTCCAGCATGATCTTGACCAGATTCTTACCAATATCGTGTGTATCTCCTTCCACAACTCCGATCACTCCCGTGATCTTATCATCGTTTGCCACCTCCGGAAGATAAGGACGCAGAATGTCAAGTCCTGCATACATCGCATCAGAGCAGAGAAGAACATCCGTTACAAAATATTCTTCTTCCTCATACAGCTGACTGGCGCGGTTCATACCGTCTACCAGACCCTCCATAATGCCGTCAAATGCAGGATAACCTGCATCCAGATATTCCTGTGCAGCTTCTGCCACATCATCTTCTTCCATCTCCACAACGCCGTCTGATAATTTCTTTAATAATTCCTCTTTTGAGCTCATGTTCCTGCCTCCCACTCTTTATTTTAATTTCACTTCTTTAAAAAGACCGTTTTCTAATTGATATCCTACATTTTTGATACACATCTGGCCCGCAAACTTTGCCTTTCCGATCATCTCGATACAGCCTTCTCCATAGCTCATCGGTCCGGAAAGCTTTCTGTCCTTAAGTTCCGCCTTTTCCGTTCCCAAAAGCGCAAATGTTGTCTTAGGACATAATAACATCAATGTCTTATCATCAGCAAGTATTTCCACCTTCTTCAGAAATTCATACGTAAACTCACTGACCACCTGTTCTGCCATCTTCGGTCCCAGAATACTTACGCCGCCGGAAGAATCTGCATAACTGATCAGATCCACATCATACTTCTTTGCTTCTTCCATGAATCTTAAGATCTGATCTCCCAGTTTCCAGAAAACTTCCTTCATAACTTCCGGTTTTTTGCGCCATCCCTTAAATACATATTTTGCATCAATCAACACATTCAGGATCGTAAACGGACCTGACACCTGAAGAACCACATGCTCTCCCTGATTTCTCAGTTCCTTACATGCCAGCAGTACCTCGTGAATCCTTCCCTTTGAAAAGTCCATCTCCGGAAGTTCCAGAAGCTCTTCCACGGAAGTGCAGATATATTCTTTTGCCCGTGGACCGGTCACCGCATTTCCATAATTGATGATTCCTCCCATAGCTTCCGCCTCAACCGTATGGCAGAACGGCAATTCACAAAACGATGCACCGTCATGCTCCTTCAAAGCCTTTGAAAGTCTCACCATGGAATCACAGTGCAGATATGCCTCCGGGAATGTTAGTTCCAACCCTTTCGTCACCTCTTCACTGATTCCGACGGAATTTCCATAGGTACAATAAAAATCTTTGATTTCTCCCATTCTCTTCTCTCAACCTCCTTTTTTATAAAAATAACGTTCGGATTGCCTGTTCTTTCAATTCACATCCAATCACGACGGCAACTGTATCCTTCTTATCTCCGGCCGCAGTATCCATCTCCTTAATCGATACCGCTGACGGCGTATAATCAAAATGCATCCTTCTTCCGTCTGTGTCTTCAATGATTCCTTTTGCCCGTATCACCTTTCCATAACGTTCTGCCTTTAATTCCCGCAAGATCCTCATAAGATCCGATTCGGATATTGCCCTGGTACCCTGTATAGAAATGCTGGAAAACACCTGTTTTTCAGACCTTGGAAGAATCATGCCCACTTTTCTGTTCCTCTCATGATCTCCCGTCATCTCAACAAGCTCCAGCAAAGCATCGGGATGCATCACTCTCCAGTCTTCGCCATATATGATTGCCTTTGGATTCATCTGCCGAATCCTTTCAATCAGACATTTCTTCTCTTTTAGGGATACAGTCTCCAGATGACTCAGCAGCAAAAGTCCCGCATTCCTAATCTGATCCTGATAAAATGCACCAAACCCGTCTGCATATTCTTCCAATCCTGCCAGATCAACTACCGTAATCAGCTTCGTAATCGTAAGATCCACTCCATCTTTTTCCTTTGCCTGCATACATGCATTTACGATATCTGACAGCCGTCCTACTCCCGACGGCTCAATCACAATCCGGTCCGGCCGAAACGTTTCCGCAATCTCCCGGATTCCCTTTCGGAAATCGATCGCCAGACTGCAGCAGATACATCCGGAGTACAGCTCCTTTACCGGAACATCTTCCGGCATCATTCCCCCGTCCAGCCCGATATCTCCAAACTCATTCTCGATCACGACGGTTCTCCCTTCGAGAAGCGGTAGATATTGATTTAAAAATGTAGTCTTTCCGGCTCCAAGGAATCCGGACACGATCTGTATCTCCATTCCATTTCCATCCTTTTTATCCTTCTCATTACGGCATTGCATACCTGATCTAGATTCCTGCTTCTTTCAGTCCCTTCGGCAGGCATCCCTTTCTGGCTCCTCTGCCATACTTTCTGGCAGCATAGATAAATGCATACAGGTTCTCTCTCGGAACTCCCGGCGGCACCTGACAGCCTGCTGCCAGTGAATATCCCATTGGACTGTCACTGCCTTTCTTCAGGCAGGTAATTACTGACTCTATCACATCGTCAATAGAACCATATTTTAAAACTTCAACCGGCGGAACATTACCGGATATACTCATCCTGTTTCCAACACAGCGTTTTACTTCTTCCAGATCCTCACTGTTATCCACACTCAGCATCGTGAATCCCATCTCGATCAGATCTTCCCAGATTCCTTTCGTCTTCCCACAGATATGAGTCGTCGGCATCCTTCCCGTAATTTCCTTAATTCCATTTACCAGATCCTGCAGATGTGGTTTTTCAAATTCCAGAAACTGCTTTTTACTCAGTACACTGAGAGAAGCGGATGGTTCTGCGATATTGACAGGAAGCGGACCGAATTCCTCTGTCACCGTACGGATCCAGCTTAAGTTACACTGTACACAATAATCCAGCAGCCTGTGCAGTTCCTCCTTATGCTTTACCGTATCCCGCAGGATCTCATCCAGTCTCCTGATAGACGTTGCAGTCGTCATCGGCCCTGCAACTCCATTTCCCGCACCCCATCCGGGAAATCTTTCCTTTGACTTCCGGAAAGTATCGATAATTGCTTCCAGATTCGGACACTTATGAGGATCGATCACCTCCATGCCATCTAACCGTGCATAATCCTTCAATACATGCTCAGACACAAATCCCAGACCATTTTCCGGATAGCGCATTTTGGATCCCACAGCCTCTCCGATCGACTGAAGTCCCACACCAATCCCGATTGCTGCATTTCCGAATTCCTCGTGCATCTTCTCCATGATATCAAAACGAATCTCCAGTGAGTCCCGGTACTGCTGAAGCGTATATCCGTAAAGATCCGCAGTGGTATCCGATCCCACCAGACGATACGGTATATGATCCACTTCCTCTCCCTTGGCGTACCCGATCATACGCTCCATGACTGTCATTTCATCCTTTTGCTCTTTCATTTCCCGAAGGAGTTCCTCATAAGTCATAGTCTTTCCACCTCTTTCGTATAAATAATAAAAATCGGCACAGAAAAAGCAGCGTAATTGCTGCCTTTTCCCCACCGAAAAGTCCGTTCATATATAGCAGGTCTCCTGACTTAACTTCTCTCTCTAATCCCGCCTTCCCTGTATACCGGTGGCAACTGGGATTATCGTCCGTTTCACAGTAGAGCGGGCTGTCCCGGATTCTCACCGGATTCCCTTTTCAATGCACGTGCATCACTATATAGATTACTATGTATATAATAGCATAGGAAAACACCCATCACTAATTAGTAATTCATATATGATTATAGCTTTCATCTATAGCATTCCTTTTGGCATGTATCCTTTTCTGGCCCCTTTACCGTAAACAGCCGCCGCATTCATAAATGCGATCATATGCTCTTTGGAAGTTCCTACCGGTGTCGTACATCCCGGACAGAGATTATATCCGCATGGATTATCTCCGGCTTGCGCAATACACCGTTTTACATGTTCTTCAATATCTTCGATCGTTCCATCTTTCAGCACATCTACCGGTGACAGATTGCCACTGATTGCAATCTTATCTCCATGCGCATCTTTTAACTCCTGCAGGCTTTCACAATTATCCACCCAGAAACCACTGACTCCGGCATCAACCACCTCCTGCCAGCGATCTTTGGTATTGCCACAGATATGAATGGATGTTCCCTGCTGAAATTCATTCATTCTCTGTACAGCCTGTTTCAGATAAGGCAGGAAAAACTCCTGAAACTGCTTCTTGCTCAGAAGATTCCTGGATGCCATCGGCTCTGACAGCATGAATTTTATTCCCAGCTTCTGATTCATGTCTTTACAACATTTTACAATACAATCCGTACTGAACTGAAGCAGACGATGAGCTCCTTCTTTATTTTTCACGGTTGCTTTTAAAAATTTTTCCGTTCCGATCAGACTGGCGGCCGTTGTCAACGGACCCGCAAGACCACTTCCAAGAATTCTTTCTTCTCCAAATCGTTCCTGAAGCCGTTCAAATGATTCCACAATAATTGGAAATCTTCCGTCTTTTTCTATATTCACAAGTTCCATATTATCAATATCCGCAAAAGAGGTCAAAGCCGGCTCTGCAATATAGGACACATTCTTCTTTGGATACTCCAGTTTTGTTCCAAGCGCTTCTACCAGCGTTCTAAGCCCCAATCCCACTCCCATGTTATCCGCATGGAAATCTTCTGCAAGCCTTGTCTCCACTTCAACCATTGCATCAGCCGAAAAATAGTAATCACAGATATTGATTCCATACAATGGAGGAGCTGTTTCTCCGGCACTCAGAGAAGTCGGAATCCTGTCAACTTCTTCCCCTCTGGCATATGCCGTCACTCTTTCTTTCGGCGTCATTTCCGGTTTGATCAATTCCATCTTTATTCCCCCTAAACTCAACAAAACAACATCATAAATGGTACAGTAATGATAGAAAGCAGCGTCGACATCGCAAAAAGTTCAGACGCATAGACTGCATCCTTCCCGTATCTGAGTGCAAATAAACTTCCCGTTACCCCTACCGGACAGGAAGAAGCCAATATCATTACCGTTTTAATGACATTGTCTACCGGTAAAAAGTAAAACAACCCGATCAGCACCATTGGCATAACAATCAGCTTTACAAAGCTCAGCCAGTACAATCTGGCCTTTTTAAATGTATGTTTCAGATCTGCCTGTGCAATATTAATACCCGCCACCATCATGGCCATCGGTGTATTCATATTTGCAATCATTTCCAATGGTTCTTCAATAATCGCAGGCATCCGGATCTGCAGAAAAAAACATAATACACCGAAAATAATGGCAATGATTGTTGGTGATGTAAATACCTTTTTTAAAGATTTGACATCCATTTTTCCGGACATCACGATAATTCCATGTGACCATAACAGAAAATTGGCCAGGGCAACATATGCCGTCATATAAAATACACCATCTGCTCCAAATATTCCCTGTGCCATCGGGATTCCAATAAATCCGCAGTTCGAATACATGATCGCCACATGCTCAACTGCTGCATAATCCTGATTCTGTTTCCGCACCACAATCTTACAGATACACCATATCACCATAAATGATAAAACTGACAATACGACCGACACTCCCAATCCCGAAAGCAGGCTGGGGGTAAACTCCTTTTGAAATGAAGTAAATAGCAGAATCGGTGTAAACAATGTCAATACCAGATCCGACAGTTTCTTATTGATTTCCTCATCCACAATCCCTGTTTTGTAACTCATGACTCCTGCAAGTGCAAGGATTACCATTACCAGTGTTTTGTACAATGTAATTGAAGCCAGTTCCATGTTGTTCTCCTTTTCCTCTCACAGACGATGTTTTATTTTCAAAAAGTAAAAAGGACAGTCATTACCTGTCTGCCCTTTTTACTTATGAACACTTTCATCTGAACTAGAATGCAGGAATCTGAATTCCACCATTACTCTCAAAGTACTCTTTCAATGCGTCACAACGTGCTGCTTCTACAAGATCTGCCAGCCACTGTGCATCTGCATCTTCTTTTCTTGTAACAAATCCAAGACTGTAATCTGGTCCATCCTGAGATTCTGCAATATATTTTGTAGCATCCAGTCCTGCATTATACATATGCTGAGCAGCAAGTATAATCGCATCTACATCCGGAAGGGACTGTGGAAGTACGCTCATCTCAGCTTCTACAAACTGAAGGTTCTTCGGATTGTCTTTGATATCATAAATTGTCGGACTTTCTACTGTTTCATCGTATGTAATCAGTCCCAGATCCTGAAGCATCTTAAGACCTCTTGCCTGATTGGTAGCATCATTACATAATCCGATTGTTGCGCCATCCGGAAGATCCTCCACAGATTCCAGATTCTCAGAATACATTGCAAATAACGGATAGTGTGTATAAGGCTGAGCCATAACAAAGTCTGTACCGTTCTCTGCATTATAGCTGTCAAGATACGGCTGATGCTGGAACCAGTTTACATCAATACTTCCCTCGCCAAGAGCCACATTTGGCTGAATACTGTCATCAAAAGTTGTAACATCCAGTTCATATCCTGCTTCTTCTACACTTGCACGAATTGCCTCTACCATGTCAATGAAGTCTGCTCTGACACCAAGCTTGATTACCTGCTTTTCATCAGAACTTTCCTCTGTCGTCTCTTCTGTTGTCTCCTCTTCTGAAGATGAGCTTCCACATCCCATAAGCATTGTTACCGCCATTGCTGCGCATAATAATACGCTGATTAATCTTTTTTTCATACTTACCTCCTGAATAATTGTATATAAAAATAAGCAGATGCTTACTTCTATCATGGTTATTTAAGTTTTTTGTAGATCCAGTCTCCGAAATACTGGATAAATGCCACCAGAACAATCAGAACTACAACAATAGAATACATAATCTTCTGATTAAAATTCTGATATCCATATGTAAGAGCTACTGCACCTAATCCACCTGCACCGATTGCACCTGCCATCGCAGTCGCACTGAGAAGATTAATAACGCCAAGGCAAAGACCTGATATAATTGACGGTACTGCTTCTTTCAGCATTACTTTTACTACAATCTGTGTCTTTGAAGCACCAAAAGACTGTGCTGCTTCAATTAAAGCCGGATCTATCTCTTTGAAACTGTTCTGAAATATTCGTCCCATAAATGGTGTACAGGCAACGGTCAATGGCACCAGTGCAGCCGTTTCACCAATAGAAGTACCAACAACCAGTCTTGTAAAAGGAATAATTGAAATCATCAGGATAATAAACGGAAATGATCGAATCATATTTACAATAAAGTCCAAAACTCTGTTTACAACAATGTTCTCACACAGTCCGCCTTTTTCAGTTACAATCAGAGCCACTCCGATAAAAAACCCAAAAAAGGTGGAAAGAACACTGGAAATCACCAGCATTTTAAGTGTTGCTACGATTGCCGGTGCTATTAACATCTGACATATTTGAAGAAATGTGTAATTTTTCAGAGCCATTATTATTCTTCTCCTTCCTCATCTTTTTCTGCCATATTTGCATGAAGTTCATGCCAGTTCATATTTTTCTTATCCAGATACTGTTCAACCTGCTCCAGATGTTCATCATCAACATTAATTACAAAGATTCCCATCTTGTCTCCCTGATACTCCTGGATCTGTCCGTTCAAAATTGGAAATACATAATGAAGATCTTTTGACATCTTTCCAAAAAACTCCCCATCCTGAATTCCGTTTACCAGATGTGCAATCTGAATATTATGACCTGTCTGCGGAAGCTGCAGTCTCTCCTCGCCGAGAAGTCTTTGCAGAGATTCCGGTTGTCTGATAAAGATCTCCTTTACCGTACCCTCATCTGCAATTTTTCCATGCTCCAGGATACAGGCTTTATTGCAGGCTTTTCTTACAACTTCCATCTGATGCGTCACGATGACGATCGTTATGCCGATTTTCTGATTAATCTCCATCAGAAGGTCGAGAATAGAATTTGTAGTCTTAGGATCCAGAGCCGATGTTGCCTCATCACAAAGTAAAATTTTAGGATCCATAGTCAACGCCCTTGCAACAGCAACTCTTTGTTTCTGTCCACCACTGAGATTTCTTGGTCTGACATTCATCTTATCCGTCAGTCCAACCAGTTCCAGCAGGCTTTTTACCTTTTTATCGATCTCTTCCTTTGAATATTTCCAGCATTGCATCGGAAGAGCAATATTCTGATATACGGTCTCACGTTCAAGAAGGGAAAACTGTTGAAATATCATGCCAACATGACGTCTGAATTCTCTTAATTCTTTTTCTTTCATATTTTTAATTTCACAGCCATCCACCATAAGGCTTCCCTCCTGGTATGATGTTAATCCATTGATACAACGCAATAACGTTGATTTTCCGGCACCGCTGCGTCCTACCAGTGCATAGATATCTCCATCTTCTATGGTAAGATTAATATCTTCCAAAACACTGGTTCCATCTTCCCATACTTTTTTTAAATTCTTTATTTCAATCAATGTTCTTCCTCCTTATTCAACACTCTAACTATTTTATTGATAATCTCCCTTCATTTCATCATTTACTCTTCCAATATTCTCCAGCGTGATTGTGCACAATGCACAATCTGTACTTTTGATTTTTGTGCACTTATTTATATTATTAATAAATACACTGTGTATATTTGCATTATCTATAGTACTTGACTCCATATTACATTCACAATAACCGGTAAAATCCGCTCCTGCAGAAAAAAACACCCATCTTTGCGATGAGTGTTTTCATTTTCTATTCAAGCATTTCAATAAATGCGGCCATTCTTGTATTCAGTTGTGCGACATCTCCCTGCGAGTAATCGGTAACCACATCCAGATAAGGAATGTGCTTTTCTTCATTGACAAAATTACGTACACTGATAGATTCCATATGTACAGAATGGCAGCCGGTCAGGATCATCTCCACGACACCATCGACTTTAAATTCATCAATCATTCTTCCCAGAAGTTCAATACGATGATCATTCGGTGTCATAATTGCACAGCCAATGGTGAAGTATTTTTCTGCAATCGCCTCATAAACATCCGGATTGTTCTCATCCACCTGCTTATCAATCACTTTTGCACCTGTACAGTTTTCAAAAGCTACTACTACACCACCGTTATCCTCGATTGCTTTCACCACTTTTTTGGAGTCTCCTCCGATCGGGCATCCTGTGACCAGAATACGGGGTCTCTTTTCCCGCTTTGGTTTATTCTCGTACTCTTCCAGTATCTGCTTCGTCAAAGCATCAAGCTCTCCCGGAACTTTTTCTATCTCCAGCTTATATTTACTGCCATATAACACATCCAGAAGCTCCATCCCCATGATCGGTACAGGATCCAGCTTCATCACTTCATACAGCCGCTTTAAAGCACTTCTTCTGGCATTCTCCATACGAATTGCCCGTCTGATATCTTCTTCTGTAATGACAACCTGAAATTTTTCTTCCAGATAATGCTGCAGACGAATGATCTCCTGTTTCCAGAGTCCCAGTCCGTTTTTTGATTGTGTGTTCGGCAGTTCCATTACATATACATCTTTAAACTCCGAAAGCATCTCATACATTTTCTTTTTCCCATCACAGGTCGTCTCTCCAACAACCAGATCTGAGAAATAAAAGTAAGGACACTTATCCGAAATCGCAAATCCATAACTTGACTTGACAAGCGGACAGATGTTCTTGGGCAGAACCGTTTCTGCAATCTGAACCGTTTCTTCCGACGAAGAACACAATCCAACCGGAACTGCTCCCATTGCAACTGCTATTTCCCTCGGAAAATAGGAACAGTATGCTCCGATTACGGGAATCTGTCGTTCCTTGAATTCTTTAATCGTCAAAAACGACTTCTTTTTCTGTTCTGCAAACTCTTCAAATATTTCAGGTAATTCTTTTATTACTTCCATTCTGTCTCTCCTCTAATACTATCACCTCTATTCTAGCATACGCATTCCTCAAATCCAATTTATTCTATGTACAAACCATCACTCTTCGATTAGGCACAATGCACAATTATTCCATATTTTCCTGTTCCTGCAGCACGATACTGATCATCAGCTGCCTTGCAATCTTCGGGTCATTGATATCTACTCCCAGTATCTCATTGATCTTGGATAGCCGGTATATCATAGTATTACGATGAATATACAGATGCTTTGATGTCATACTGACATTATTGCCATGCAATAAATACTCTTTCAGTGTATTGTAGAATTCCGTTCCTTTCACCTGATCTTCCTGTTTCAGACGATTCAAAGGCTGTTCCAGATAACGCGCATTTCCTATAAAAGGCGCTGCACAGGAACAGACAATCTGGATGTAATAATCATATTCCTGATGAAGATTCTGTTCCGCATGTGTCTTTTCTCCGATCCGGAGCGCCTGTGTAACCAGAAACTTCTTTTTTTCTATCAGATCAATATCATCAAATATTTCACTGACCGCACATACCATCTCGTAATTATCACACATGTCATTCAGCATGTAGATTAACTTTGCCTTCTGGTCTTCCATATAAATATCCGAAAATAAAGCAAATATGAGATTGTCCTTAATATATACAAAAGAATTCGGGTAAGTATCAATCAGACTGTTTCCTGCTTTCTGAAGCCGAAGCACATGATCTTTCTTTAACTTCAAAACAGCAATCATAAACGGCTTCATCACATAGGCATCATACATCTTCTGTATCTCTTTTCCCCGAAGCCCGTCTCTTTCCTCGCCTTCAAACAGACTTCTTGCAATCATCCGTCGGATGGTAGATGAATGATAATGTACCCTGACACCCTGCCTTTCAAAAATCATCCCAAGCGCCTGGCAAACGATGTCATTCACCTGACCCAAAACAGGCGCATCTTCTAGGTCATCATCCTCCGGAATCAGAATGCAGAAACCCTCTGTATTTCCTTTTACTTCAATCGTATTGACCTCACAGTATTTTTCTTCTGCTTTCAAATGCAGGGATGACGCCTTCTCTCCGGTTTCTTTCACTTCCACACATTGAGATATCAGACTGATGATGGTATCATGTCTGTCCGCTTCTTCCTTCGAAACCGGATTATTATCAGATAATCCGGCTGAAACAGCGAGCACCTTTCCTCCGATATCGACAATCACAAAGGATACTCCTGTATAATCCGCAATCATATCAATAATCTTCTGAATGTTACATTCTGAACTTACCGTTTCAAACACTTTTCTATAACATATATTGATATCAAACTTTTTCTTCATGTGCACATGACCCCGTTTTTTGCAATATCTGCATACTACTTTTCATTATATTCAACGCAAAAAACCATGTCCAATCGGTATTGTCAATAATACGCACTGTTTATAGCTATCATCAATTGATCGTTCCAGAATTATCCCGGGTCAGATTCTTGATCCATTTGTAACTGAAGAACCGGCTGACGGACATCGGTATCTTGATCACTTCATCACTCATCAATATAACATACACGATCTGTACACTCGCATGGAACTTAAATGCCGCAATTGCTCCAAAGATAATCGAAAAGCACCACATTCCTCCAAGGTCCACGACAAGCCCGTATTTTGTATCTCCCCCGGACCTGAGAACTCCCACGATCAACGTTGTATTGATCGACATGCAGAGTGAAAAATAAGACATGACAAAAAACATGAATTTCATATATCCCTGTGCTTCTGCCGATAGTGTCATAAATCTGACTGCAATCGGAGAAGCAATCAGTATCATACATCCACCTGCCAGTCCGGTCAGAATGCTGAGTTTTAAGAACTTTCTTCCATATGCTTTTGCAAGCTCATACTGTTTTTCCCCGATGGTTTTCCCAAGATAGATTGCTGTCGCGTTCGATACACCAAAGCACACAACCAACGCCAGCTGTCTTGCCACCTGTGCAACCGAGTTCGCAGCTACTGCCGCACTGCCCAGATGACCGATAATTGCTGCATTTGTCGATGTTCCTAACCCCCACAAAAGTTCATTGATAATTACCGGTACTGCATACGTCAGGAAATCTTTAAAGAGAATTTTATCGACCTTTACCATGTCACGCACATGGAAATGTACGACTTTATTCCTGTTTTTTGCATACCAGATGACGATCAAAAGCTCCAGTATTCTGGATACCAACGTTGCAATTGCCGCTCCTTTGATTCCAAGTTCCGGAAATCCAAACAGACCAAAGATCAACACGGCATTTAACACAATGTTGGTAAGAAGGGAGATTGCGTATACCACCGTAGCGATCAGTACTCTCTCGATACTTCTCATGGTGTTTAGATAAATCTGTGTGATACACATCAGAATATAGGATAACGCAACGATTCTCAGATATTTCGCGCCTTCTGCAATCACCACTTTATCATTGGTGAAGATTCTTAAAAGTTGTACCGGACACACTTCTGCTGCAATCGTAAAAATGATTCCGGCAGTCACTGCCGCACTCATTGCCATTCCCATGATCTTCTCAATCGAACGGGTATCTTTCTTTCCCCAGTACTGTGCATTCAGAACCGTTGCTCCGGAATTAATCCCGAACAGGAATAATGTCATCACAAACTGAATCTGGCCTGCCAGAGAGGAGCCTGACAGTACTTTTTCTCCCACACGCCCGAGCATCAGTACATCCGTTGCCGTAACCCCCACATTGATCAGGTTCTGCAGTGCCATCGGTATGATCAGACTGAAAACATGCATATAAAAACCTTTCCAGTTGATATTTAACTGATCTTCTTTTTCCCTTTCGGAAGCCCAATTCCCTATCATTTCTGTATCCCCTTTTTGCTCTCAAGCATACTTTTACGATTTTTCCTACGTTATGATATCAAAAGTAATGGGACTGTAAAACAGCCCCATTCTGTAACATGGATTCCATTATATCTTGTTTACCGCTGCTGCCAGATACTCATTGCTGACCTCCGAGAAATTTTCATTTTCAACGGCTTCTGCAAGTCCCGCATCAATCGGCATCTTTCCAAGCACCGGAATTCCCAGCTCTGCAGCCACTTCATCAATATGGCTTTCTCCAAATACGGCAATCTTCTTTCCGCAGTCCGGACATACCAGGTAACTGTAGTTTTCTACGATTCCAAGTACAGGAATGTTCATCTGTTCTGCCATATTGTACGCCTTTTTCACGATCATCTGCACCAGATCCTGTGGTGATGTAACGATGACAACTCCGTTCACCGGAAGTGACTGGAATACGGTAAGTGGAACGTCTCCGGTTCCGGGAGGCATGTCTACAAACAGATAATCTAGTTCTCCCCATGCCACGTCAGTCCAGAACTGTGTCACAACTCCTGAGATCACCGGCCCTCTCCAGATCACCGGATCAGATTCATTCGGAAGAAGAAGATTTACAGACATGATCTCCGTTCCATCCTTTGCAATACAAGGAAAGATCACTTCCTCGTTTCCTCCCGCCTTTTCATGAATTCCATACATCTTTGGAATGGAAGGTCCTGTAATATCAGCATCCAGGATTCCGACAGAGAATCCCTGCTCTTTCATCATTCTTGCCAGGGAAGCTGTTACCATAGACTTACCGACTCCGCCCTTTCCACTGACAACTGCAATTACATTTTTAATACTTGAATACTGATTGGCCGGCTTTTTAAAATCCTGTGGCTTGCTTCCGCAGGAATCTGCATGTGCACAACCGGCACAATCAGATGGAGAACATCCATTCTTCTGCTCTTCTGCCATAACTATCTACCTCACTTTTTAATCTTATTCTTCCACTGCTGCGATCAGTTCCACTTCGCATTTCACACCCTTCGGAAGCGTCTTTACTGCAACGCAGCTTCTGGCCGGTTTGGATGTAAAGTATTTTGCATATACTTCGTTAAATGCGGCAAAGTCTCCCATATCTGCCAGAAAACAGGTAGTCTTCAATACTTTGTCAAAAGATGTTCCTGCAGCTTTCAGTACTTCACCCAGATTCTTGCATACCTGCTCTGTCTGCTCTTCAATCGTCTCAGCCTCAACTGCATCTACTTCCGGATTGATTGGAATCTGACCTGCGGAATAGAATATTCCGTTATGAACATATCCCTGAGAATATGGTCCCAATGCTTTTGGTGCTTTTTCTGTTGCTACTACTTTCATAATATTACCTCTCCTTTGCAATTTCTAATAATGTTTCTTACCAGTTCTTCCACTGTTTTACATTGTACTACCTCTACAGCCGGGTTATCAATAGCTTTTTTCAGTCTCCCATATAATCTGTCAGTTCTCTTCCGCTGTGACTGTACAGATACATCTGTGAATCCTGCTGACAGCGCATGCATAAAGTCCCAACTTCTACAGTGTACCGCGTATGATCATGTATTTCAACATTTTCTCAGATATCTCGATCAAAACGGAAGTTTTTTGTGTCCGGTTAATCAGGAAGATTTCAAATACACTTTATGGGCGTAGCAAGAAAATGTGAACAATTCTCCCCAATCAATCCGAGGTTTCGAATAAAAATATGGAGATCGACGGGCACTGATATGAAATTATTTAGAGAATGCCCAATTATGATAAAAATAAATTGAATGATTTCAAAGGAACGTGAAAAAAGAGGATAAAAACAGAAGAAAATATTGTAAACACCCATCTGAATGCTCCCACCAGAAGTTGATATCCCTGTGCCGATCTTAATTTCCTCTGTTTTGCCTGTCATCATAACATAAAACGAAAGCCGCTGCTCCACAGATAAGTCAATCATCTGTTTTGCAACGGCACATCTTTATTTCTTCTTGTTCTTCTTCCAGTCCTTTTACTCTGCCACGAGTATCATCACAGACCTTGCTCCGATACATATCTGTTCCGACTCCAGTCTGACCGGCACTTCATGAATCTCATGCCCTTCCACGCCGGTATTGACCTCCACTGCCCACTGCAGATCGCCGGGAAGTTCCGGAAGTGTGATATTTACCGTCTCCCAGTATGCATTGACGGCAATATATACAATATCATCCTTCCCGCGTCTTTCATCATATCCCGCCATCATTGCAGCAACGACTCCTGAACCACTGTCATACGACGGATTCCATGCCTGCTCTCCGTGCAGACTTATTTCCGGAAACCCGCACAACGCTTTTTTACACTTGCCATACACTGCAACATGTCTCTTGCGAAAATGAATCAGATGCCGGAAAAACTGATAGATATCCTGATGCTCTTCCAGAAGTTTCCAGTTGAGCCATGATACTTCGTTGTCCTGACAATATGGATTATTATTGCCATACTGCGTATTACAGAACTCATCTCCTGCAAGAAACATTGGTGTACCCCTGCTGGTCATCAATACCGCACATGCATTGCGGATCATGCGGTATCTCAGGCGAAGAACCTCCGGGTCCTCCGTCGGGCCCTCCACTCCACAGTTCCAACTCCGATTATCATTGGCTCCGTCAGTATTGTCCCATCCATTTGCCTCATTATGTTTTTCATTATAAGAATACAGATCATACAGAGTGAATCCATCATGACAGGTCAGAAAATTCACGGATGCATTGTAACCCCGAACCGCAGGATCATAGATATCCGGGGATCCGATCAGACGAAGTGCTGCCTCTGATGCGCTCCACACTCCACCTTTCAGATATTCCCGCATATCATCCCTGTATCTTCCGTTCCATTCCGACCAGCGCCGAAATGCCGGAAAGTTTCCAACCTGATATAAACCGCCGGCATCCCACGCTTCCGCGATCAGCTTCGTATCCCCCAGGATCGGATCCTGTGCCAGCGCACGCAGAAGCGGAGGATTCTCCATCGGAGATCCGTCTTCATTTCTTCCGAGAATCGACGCAAGATCAAAACGGAACCCGTCCACCCTGTATTCTGTGACCCAGTAGCGCAGACAGTCCGTGATCATTCTCTGCACTACCGGATGATTGCAGTTCAGGGTATTGCCACAACCGCTGAAGTTATAGTAACTCCCGTCTGGTCTGAGCATATAATAGATGTTGTTATCAAATCCTTTAAATGAGATAAACAGACCATCTTCATTCCCTTCTGCCGTATGATTGAATACCACATCCAGGATCACCTCTATCCCCTGCTCATGCAGAGACTTTACCAGCTGTTTGAATTCTGTTCCTTCCCTGTTGTACTCCACCGCAGAAGCATAGCTGGTATTCGGGGCAAAGAAGCTTACGGTATTGTAGCCCCAGTAATTCAGCATTTTCTTTCCGTCTACAACCCGGTTCTCGCTCAGTTCATCAAATTCAAAGATCGGCATCAGTTCTACGGCATTGATGCCGAGATCTTTCAGATACGGAATCTTCTGTCGGATACCTTCAAACGTTCCCGGTGCCGTCACATCTTCTGCCATCTTTGTAAATCCGCGCACATGCATCTCATAGATCACAAGTTCTTCCATCGGAATTTTCGGAGATGCTTCCGTCCCCCAGTCAAAATCATCCCGCACCACCCGGGCACGATATCCATTCTTACTGATCTGTTTGCCCCAGACGCTCTGTCCGGTCACTGCCTTGGCATATGGATCCAGAAGGATGTGACTGCGGTCAAATAACAGACCCTTCTCCGGACAGTACGGGCCATCCAGACGGTACGCATATTCAAATTCCTCTACATCCAGTCCGAATACGATCATGGAATAGACATATCCGATCTTATAATTTTTCGGAAATGGTATCACTGCATATGGCTCCGACTCTTTTCTGTGATACAACAGAAGCTCACAGCTGTATGCACTCTTGGAGTGTACCGTAAAGCAGACACCTCCCGGAATTGCGGTCGCTCCATCCACCATATAATATCCGGGCCGTACCCCGAATCCATTGATCCAGTCCAATGGACCCATTTTTTTGTTCTCTTCTCTTTTCATTTGCTTCCCTTTCCCGACTACTATCTGACTGCATTCAGATAGTATACCGCAAGCTGCGTCCTGTCTCTTAACTCCAGTTTTTCCAGAATATTGCTGATATAATTTCGAACCGTTCCCTCACTCAGATATAATTCTGCTGCGATCTCCCGGTTACTCATTCCCTCTGCGACCAGAGAAATCACCTGCAATTCCTTCTCACTGATCTCATGTGCCTCCCAGTCATATACTTTCTTTTCCTGCAAAAGCCCGGGAAGCTTCGATATGATTTCTGTACCGAATACCGTCTGTCCGGTCTGCACCGCCTGGAGTGCCGGAAGAATGCTGTTATAATCCTGCTTCAGGAGATATCCCTTCACTCCATATTTCAAAGCCTTAACAATATACTCATCATCTGAAAACGTCGTCAGAAGCAGTATCTTTGCCTGCGGATATGCTTTCAGAATCTCTCTGGAAGCATCCAGCCCGCTCATATCTTTCATGCGGATATCCATCAAAAGAACATCCGGCCGATATCTTTCATACAGCGCAATGGCTTCTTTTCCGTCCGATCCCATTCCCTCTACCTGAACATCTTCATTCACCTCCAGGATCGTCTTTAATGCACTGGAAACCAGCATATCATCATCTACAATTACGATTCTCATTCATGTCCTCCCTGCTTCGGCACCGTGATAAAGATGCGGAAACCTTCTTTTGCCTGAAACTGTACTACTCCGCCGAGCATCCCGATCCGTTCTTTCATGTTCCGGATCCCGATTCCTCCCGTTGTATCCAGAATTTCCTTAAGCCGCTTTTGCGTCATCGTACTTCCGTTATCTTCCACCACCAGCTGATAGAGCCCCGGATGTTCCCGGACCTGTACCCGTGCGCTCGTTGCATTGCTGTGCTTCATAATATTATTCATCGCTTCTTTCACGATAGAGATAAAGCTGTACTTAATCTCTCTTGGCACATCATATCCCATATCATACTCCAGCTGCACCTCACAGAAGGTATATTCTTCCGCCAGAGATTCCAGCACCTCCTTCAGATTCACAGACTCATCATGAAGGTCATGTACACTCTCCCGCACACTGTTCATAGCGGCATTCAGCGTATCCTCCAGCTGATCCAGCGGTCCCTCCGTAACTTTTTGTGTATTCAGTGCTTTCAATGCCCCAACCATCAATATAGACCGAGACAGCATATGTCCTACATTGTCATGAATCTCTCTTGCGATCCGGTTTCTCTCTCTCAGCGTAGCTGTATAGATCTCATAATCCTGCTTTTCCAGCAGATTTTTGTTCTTCTCTTTTAATAACAGATTCAGTTCCGTGCTGTCATCTCTGATCTTCCGAAGCTTCGCATCCTGCAGTTCATATTCTTTTGTCCTGTACTGAATCAATGCAGTGACCATGCACCCCACTCCCAGATATACCAGAAGTGGTATCTGATCCGGCAGATAAGTCCGGATCAATCCCAGGCCCAATATGATCACAAACAGATACTGCCGGTACACAAGCATACTATACAGGATCAACGGAGTAAACAGCCACATCTGCGGACACACATATACTGCCGCCAGCCACCCGATACTCGTCATAAGCTGCACTCTTTTGCCTTCCAGAAATTCATTCATCCCTGCATAGATCACAGCCAGAAGAAATGCTGCCACCAGCTGTGCACTTACCGGCATTTCCATCAAAGCTATCATGCAATAGACCAGAATGATCGTCTGATCAACTATCTGTTTCATATTCTCTTCCTCAATCTTCATTGATAAAATGACATTTGTCACATTACTTGTGACTCCCGACACTTTCATTATAAACGGCAGAACTTTATACTACAAGTAACAAATCAGGTGAAAATGAATGGAGGATATCTTATGATTCACATTGAAAATCTTGTGAAACGCTATGGCAGTCTGGTAGCACTGGATCATCTGAATCTTGACATCAGAGAAGGAGAAATCTTCGGTCTGCTTGGTCCGAACGGCTCAGGAAAGACAACTGCGATCAACTGCCTGCTGGCGCTTTTAAAATACGACAAAGGGACCATCACCATCTTTGGGAAGGAGATGCATCCTGACAGCTATGACATCAAAAAGGACATCGGTGTCGTCATGCAGAATGTTGCCGTATTCGATCAGATGACCGTCTGGGAAAATATCGATTTTTTCTGCGGTCTGTATATCAAAGATAAGAAAAAACGCCTGGAACTTGTAGAAGAGGCCATCGCATTTACCGGTTTGGAAGACTATCGGAAGATGCGTCCGAAAAAGCTGTCCGGCGGTCTTCTGCGGCGTCTGAATATTGCCTGTGGTATCGTGCACAAGCCAAAACTGATCATTATGGACGAACCAACCGTCGCTGTAGACCCGCAGAGCCGCAACCGCATACTGGAAGGTATCATAGAACTGAACCGACAGGGTTCCACGATCATCTATACTTCCCATTATATGGAAGAGGTTGAGCAGATCTGTACCCGCATCGCGATCATCGATCATGGGCAGGTACTTGCAACCGGAACAACCGAAGAATTAAAGAAAATGATTAAAACCGGTGAAACCATTACCATCGAAGCCATTGCACTGGATGAGATGACTTTGTCCGGACTCCGTGCTCTTCCGCATGTATTCGGACTTACCTATGAAAATCAGGTACTGAAGATTAAATGCAGTGATGCAAGACACAATCTTGTGCGAATCCTGAATTACCTGCAGGAACATGATGTATCATTTGGCCGTGTATTTTCGGAGCTTCCGACTCTGAATGACGTTTTTCTGGAAATCACCGGAAAAGAACTGCGCGATTAGACGGGAGGGATATCTATGTTACATTTACTGAAATACCGATTCCTCCAGATTATCCGGGAATATTCCGTTATGTTCTGGTCGCTGGCCTTTCCGATCATCCTTGGAACCTTTTACTATCTGTCCTTTGGCAACATCGGACTTGCCGGAACCGGAGAGACCAGCTGGGACTCTGTCCCGGTCGCTGTCATCACGGAAGATGATACATCTGATTATGCACTTGCATTTTCTCAGTTTCTGGCGGAACTTGATGGAGACATGCTTAAGATTGAAGATATTTCTTCTGAAAAAGAGGCCATTGATGATTTAAAATCAGGAACCATACAGGGTATCTATTACGTAAAGGATACTCCTTCTCTTACTGTAGCTGAAAATGGGATCAACGAAAGCATCCTGACTGCACTTCTTGATACCTATCGCCAGAATTCCAGACTGCTTCAGAAGATTGCCATCACACATCCGGAACGGATCACTGACGCCCTGAATGCCGTATATGATTATCAGAGCTTTACCAAAGATACTTCTCTTGGCGGAAAGACTCTGGATTCGACCGTACAGTATTTTCTGGCACTGATTGCTTATGCATGCCTAAGCGGGGCATTCCTCGGCGTACGGTTTGCCATGGACGGTCAGGCGAACCTCTCTGCTCTTGGCGCGCGAAGAAGTATCACTCCTACCCACAAGCTGACTCTGATTCTGATCGACATGCTGGTCATTGTTGCCGTTCATTTTGTGGATGTTCTGATCCTGAATCTGTATATCGTAAAAATACTCGGTTTCAGTCTCGGAGACCAGACCGGCACTCTGATTCTGATCAATCTGATGGGCAGTCTGATCGGCGTCTGCATGGGCATCGTTCTCGGCTGTGTCAGTAGACTCTCTTTAGGTGTCCGCATGGGGCTCTGCGTCGCACTGACTTTGTTCCCCGGATTTCTGGCAGGCCTGATGTTCGGGAACATGAAAAACATCATCGAAGCCAACTGCCCGGTCATCAACCGGATCAACCCGGCTGCTGTACTGAGTGATGCATATTACTGCATGAGTGTATACAACGATTCTGCAAGATTAACCCGCAGCCTGATCATACTTGCAGTCATGAGTCTTCTCTGCCTGATTGTTGCATTTCTTGGAGTAAGGAGGGAACGTTATGACAGTATTTAAGGGATTTATGACCATTACCAGACAGAACCTGAATATCGTATTCATGTATGTCGCTATCTTTCTTGCGATCTTCATCATGGTTGAAAAGACAGGCGTTGGAGAATCTACCTCCACATTTCAGATGGAACGTCTTGAGATTGGAGTGATCGATCGGAATCAGAGTGAATTGTCCAGAGGTCTGATGCAATATCTGGATCAGTATCATACCGTCAAAACGATTCCGGATGACAAAGCGGCACTTCAGGATGCCATGTTCTATCGCAATATCTACTATGCTGTCATCATTCCGGAAGATTTTGAGACCAGTTGCCTGGAAAACGGAGAAAAACTGCCGGTAACAAAAGTCCCCGGAAGCAGCAACGGATATTATGTAGACCAGCAGATCAACACTTTCCTGAACGAGATCCGCATCATGACCTCCGGCGGATATTCTCTGAAAGATGCGATAGCAGAAGTCTGTGCATTAACTTCGGAAACTTCTGATATCACACTTCTCGTTGATAAAGATCACAATGGCGAGATGCCGGGGCATGCATACATGTATCAGTTTTTTCCTTATATCCTGATGTCGATTCTGTGTTATGCCATTGGTTACATTATGATATCTTTCAAAAAACCGGATCTGCAGAGACGAATCAATTGTTCTGCCGTATCTATCCGCAGCCAGAATCTGCAGATTATTCTCGGATACATCGTCATTGGGCTGGCTTTATGGGGTCTCTGTATCCTGATGTCTGTCATCCTGTACAAGAATTCCTTCCTTCAGGATTCTAACAGTTCTTACTATATCGTGAACTGCTTCTGCAATATGCTGGTATCACTGGCACTTGCCTTTCTGGTGGGAACGTTGATCAAAAAAGATGACCTTTTAAGCGCGATCGTAAATGTGATAACACTCGGAATATCATTCACCTGTGGCGTATTCGTATCACTGGACATCATGGGCAGAGGAATCAAGACCTTTGCACACTTTCTTCCGGTCTACTGGTACGAGGTCAATAATCAGCTGCTGGCTCACAATACAGTGCTCCATTCGGCACAACAACGGTCTCTCTTTGTCGGATATCTGATTCAGATATTATTCGCTGCCGCTATCCTGTGTGTCGCACTGGTCATCACCAAATGCCGACAGACAGAATAAAAAGGAAGTGCTGCAAAATAGCACTTCCTTTTCTTCTTTTACTGGCACAGTGGATACTTCTCTGTAAGCTCTGCAACCATTCCTTTTACTTTCTCAATGTTGTCTTCGCTCTGGATCACAAGCGCAATTCCTTCTGCGATCACATCCATATCTTCTTCTTTCAGACCTCTGGAGGTGACAGCCGGTGTACCCAGTCTGACTCCACTCGTTACAAACGGAGATCTCGGATCGTTCGGCACCGTATTCTTATTACAGGTGATGTGTGCCTCATCCAGACGTCTCTCCAGCTCTTTTCCTGTAGTCTCCTCACCCGTCAGATCTACAAGCATCAGATGATTATCCGTTCCTCCGGATACAATCTTTACACCACGATTCTGCAGCCCTTTGCACAGTGCCTGTGCATTCTTCAGAATCTGCTGCTGATACTCAAGGAATGCCGGCTGGAGTGCTTCTTTGAAGCATACAGCCTTTGCTGCGATCACGTGCTCAAGCGGACCTCCCTGGATTCCCGGGAATACAGCTTTGTTAAAGTTGAACTTATCTGCTGATTCCTGGCTGCAGAGGATCATACCTCCTCTTGGTCCACGAAGAGTCTTATGCGTTGTCGTCGTCACTACGTCTGCATACGGAATCGGGCTTGGATGAAGTCCGGCCGCCACAAGACCTGCGATATGAGCCATGTCGACCATCAGATATGCCCCTGCTTCATCTGCAATCTCACGAAACTTCTTGAAATCAATGATTCTTGCATAAGCACTGGCACCGGCAATGATCATTTTCGGCTTTTCTCTTAATGCAATCTCCCTGACCTGATCATAATCAATAAATCCCTCATCATTCACCCCATAGGACACGATCTGAAAATATGTTCCTGATATATTGACCGGTGAACCGTGTGTCAGATGTCCGCCGTGATCCAGATTCATTCCCATCACCTTGTCTCCGGGCTTAAGCATCGCAAAAAATACCGCAAGATTCGCCTGCGCACCTGAATGTGGCTGTACATTCACATACTCACACTGATACAGCTTCTTTGCTCTTTCTCTTGCCAGATTCTCAACTACGTCAACACACTGGCAGCCACCATAGTAACGTTTTCCGGGATATCCCTCTGCATATTTATTGGTCAGCGGACTTCCCATTGCTGCCATTACCGCCTTGCTTACCCAGTTTTCAGAAGCAATCAGTTCGATATGAGAATTCTGTCTTGCCATCTCCGCCTGAATTGCATCTGCAATCTCACTGTCTACATTTTTTATTTCCTCAAATGTGTACATCTTTCTTCCTCCTGCCTTTATAAAAACCTATTTATCAGAATAACATAATCTTTCTGCATTTACCAGCATCTTACTTATCACTTTTGTCGGAAATACTTATTGACATTTTCTATAGGAAAACAGCAATAACAGAGAAAAGCCTCTGATGAATTAATCATCAAAGGCTTCTTTTACCTTATCCATAAATCCTTTTTTCTTTTTTCCGCCCTTGGAATCGCTCTCGACTTCTCCCAGAGAATTGCCGCATAATTCATCGAATCTGCGAAGTGCTTCTTTCGCTTCGTGACTTAAGTGCTCCGGTGTCTGGATCACAAGTGTTACATAATGATCCCCGCGAATCTGAGAATTCCTTACAGAAGGAACACCTTTTCCTTTTAAACGTACTTTGGTGTCTGTCTTCGTTCCGGGCTTCACAGTATAGATCACTTCTCCGTCTACCGTCTTGATCCGGATGTCCGCACCAAGAGCTGCCTGTGCAAATGTAATCGGTACAGTAGAAAAGATATGCATATCCTGACGCTGGAAGATCGGGTGTCTGGATACACTAACTTCTACCAGCAGATCACCTCTCGGTCCACCATTGACGCCTGGTTCCCCTTTTTCACGGATGCGTACGCTCTGACCATTATCAATACCTGCCGGAATCGATACAGAGATCTTCTTTTTATTGGCCACATATCCGGTTCCGCCACAATCCGGACATTTATCACGGATGATCTTACCACTTCCATGACAGTCCGGACAGGTCTGCACGTTCTGCACCGTTCCAAAGAAGGACTGCTGTGTATATACAACCTGGCCCTTTCCACCGCATTTCGGACATGTCTCCGGTGAAGTTCCCGGTTTTGCACCGGTTCCATGACACTTCGGACATTCATCCTTTAATACAACATCCAGTTCCTTTTCACATCCAAATACCGCTTCTTCAAATGTAATTCTGACACTCTTGCGGATATTCATTCCTTTCATAGGTCCCTGACTTGCACGGCCGCTTCTTCTGCCGCCGCCAAACAGGTCGCCAAAGATATCTCCAAAAATATCACTGAAGTCAGCGCCGTTAAAATCAAAGCCGCCAAATCCTCCGGCTCCGCCTGCTCCACCTTCAAATGCCGCATGACCATACTGATCGTACTGGCGGCGCTTATCCGGGTCACTTAAGATTGCATAAGCTTCAGAAGCCTCTTTAAACTTTTTTTCTGCCTCCGCATCGCCCGGATTCATATCCGGATGGTACTTTTTTGCCACCTGCCGGTATGCTTTTTTTAATGTCGCTTCATCAGCATCCCTGCTGACTCCAAGCACTTCATAGTAATCTCTTTTTGCTTCTGCCATCGTTGTTCCTCTCTTTCAAAAGAAAGCCTTATACAAGGAAGTTCCGCGCGACCAGGATCGGCAACCTCCCCATGGTCCCGCGGAACATCCTCCACACTAATCTGAAATCCGACTCATCTTAGTGTTTTAGACCTCTTTAAAATCTCCGTCTACAACATCATCGCCCTGGAATCCTTCCGGTGCCGGGCCTGCTCCTGCATTAGCTCCTGCACCCGCATCCGGTCCAGCCTGATATGCTGCGCCAGCCTGCTCATACATCTTGGTAAACAGTTTCTGTGCGCTCTCTGTCAGTTTTTCTTTTCCAGCCTTAATCTCAGCGATCTCAGAATCTGACATATTATCCATATTTACTTTTTCAAGTAATTCTTTTAATGCTTTGCAATCAGCTTCTACAGCAGCCTTATCAGCGCCGTCAAGCTTATCTCCTACTTCCTGCAGAGCCTTTTCTGTCTGGAATACCATAGCATCTGCTTCGTTCTTTGCATCGATTCCTTCTTTACGTTTCTTATCCTGAGCCTCAAATGCTGCAGCCTCTTTTACAGCCTTATCGATCTCTTCATCAGACATGTTGGATCCTGCAGTGATCGTGATATGCTGCTCTTTTCCGGTTCCGAGATCTTTTGCAGATACATTTACGATACCATTTGCATCGATATCAAATGTAACTTCGATCTGTGGGATTCCACGTGGAGCCGGTGCGATTCCGTCCAGTCGGAACTGTCCCAGAGACTTGTTATCTCTTGCGAACTGTCTCTCACCCTGTACAACATTGATATCTACGGCTGTCTGATTGTCAGCTGCTGTAGAGAAGATCTGGCTCTTCTTTGTCGGGATTGTTGTATTTCTCTCGATCAGTCTTGTTGCAACACCACCCATTGTCTCGATAGACAGTGACAGCGGAGTAACATCCAGAAGAAGGATATCGCCTGCGCCTGTATCGCCGGCAAGCTTACCACCCTGAACGGATGCACCAAGTGCAACACACTCATCCGGGTTCAGAGATTTGCTTGGCTCTTTACCAGTCAGACGTTTTACTTCTTCCTGTACAGCCGGAATACGTGTGGAACCACCAACCAGAAGTACCTGGCCAAGTTCGGAAGCTGAGATACCTGCATCAGACAGTGCTCTCTGCACCGGCTCAGATGTCTTCATTACAAGATCATGTGTCAGTTCATCGAATTTTGCTCTTGTGAGGTTCATATCAAAGTGCTTCGGACCTTCTGCTGTAGCTGTGATGAACGGCAGGTTGATGTTGGTTGTTGTTGCAGAAGACAGCTCTTTCTTAGCCTTCTCTGCTGCTTCTTTTAATCTCTGAAGTGCCATCTTATCTGTAGATAAGTCTACACCTTCCTGTTTCTTGAATTCAGCGATCATGTAGTCTGTAATCTTCTGGTCAAAATCATCTCCACCAAGTCTGTTGTTACCTGCGGTAGACAATACTTCGATAACACCGTCACCGATCTCAATGACAGATACGTCAAATGTACCTCCACCTAAGTCATATACCATGATCTTCTGCTCTTTCTCATTGTCAAGACCATAAGCAAGAGCTGCAGCTGTAGGCTCGTTGATGATACGTTTTACATCAAGACCTGCAATCTTACCTGCATCCTTTGTTGCCTGACGCTGAGCATCGTTAAAGTAAGCCGGAACTGTGATAACAGCCTCTGTTACTTTTTCTCCCAGATATCCTTCTGCATCTGCTTTCAGTTTCTGAAGGATCATTGCAGAAATCTCCTGTGGAGAATATTTCTTGTCATCAATTGTTACTCTGTAATCAGAACCCATCTCTCTCTTGATAGAAGAGATTGTTCTCTCTGCATTTGTAACTGCCTGACGTTTTGCAGGTTCACCTACGAGACGTTCTCCTGTCTTTGTAAATGCTACAACGGATGGAGTTGTTCTTGCGCCTTCTGTATTGGCAATCACGGTCGGCTGTCCACCTTCCATAACTGCTACACAACTGTTTGTCGTTCCTAAGTCAATACCAATAATTTTTCCCATGATAAATATCCTCCTGATTTCATTTATTTTGCCATCTGCTTATTCTTACCAAGCTGCTTTTGTTAATTTGCTACTTTTACCATACTGTGTCTCACTACAGAGTCACGGTACATATATCCCTTCTGGAACTCTTCAGCGACGATGTTCTCGCCCAGGTTCTCATCCTCCACATGCATGACCGCATTATGGAAATTCGGGTCAAACGGCTGTCCTACCGCTTCGATAGGTTTCACCTCGATTCCTTCCAGAGTGGTAATCAGTTGTTTGTAGATCTTTTCCATTCCCTGGACAAATGGATCTTCTTTTTCTTCTTCTTTGACTGCTCCCAATCCTCTTTCGAAATTGTCAATCACCGGAAGAATCTTTTCTATGATATCTTTCGCACCTACTTCGTACATCTGAGACTTTTCCTTCTCCGTACGTTTGCGGAAGTTATCAAACTCTGCCATCGAACGAGCAAGCCTGTCTGTCAGCTCTTCTATCTTCTCGTCCTTTTTATCTTTTTTCTTTTTACCAAACAGCTTTTTGCCGGATTTCCCGGTTTCTGTTGCTTCTTCAGAATCTTCTTCTTTGTCTTCTGCTTCTTCTTCTGTGGTCTCTTCCTCGCCTGCCGCCTCTTCTTCGCTGTCAGCTTCCGCTTCGACTTCATTCTCTTCCGTCTCTGCTTCCTCTTTCGCTTCTTCCTGCTGGCCTGCTGCTTTCTTTGCTTCCTCCACAGCTTCCTTTACCATCTCTTCCTGGCTTTTTTCCTGATTATTTTCCAAGGGTTATTCCACCTTTCTATTCATTCTTATGAAACATCTGATCCAGTTCATTTTGCAGACGCTTCATAGACTTTAACACATGCTCATAATCCATTCGCTTCGGTCCGATAATACCTATCGTTCCCTTCATTCCGTCTCCCAATTCATAGGTCGCGGTAACTACGCTGCAGTCTTTCATATTCTGTACCGGCGTCTCATCTCCGATGTATACCTGAATTCCGGTATTCTCATCCTGCGACAATGTCCGGGTCACCAGCTCAGTCAGCTGCTGCTTTTCCTCAAATGCACTGATGATCTCCTGTGCGCTCTGCTTGTCACTCAGTTCCGGATATTTGAAGATGTTCGTTGCTCCGCTGGTATAGATCTGCATCTCTTCATCAATCTGAATTGCATCTGCAACTGCATCCAGTACATTGCCGATCACCTGACTGTGTATACCGGCCTGTTCCTTCAGCCTTGCAATCAGTCCCAGATTGATCTCTTCGATGGACATGCCATTTAATGTTGTGTTCAAAAGCATATTCAGTTTTAACAGATTCTCGTTGCTGATTGGTTCCTCGATATCGATGATCTTATTCTTGATCACGTTACCGCCAAGAACAATAACTGCGATGATCTGCTCATCATCGACCATGGACAGCTGAATGAACTTGATCCGGTTGGCACTGTTTCTTGGTGTGGAAACCATCGTTGCATAATTGGTGCTGTTGGCAAGCACCTTTGCCGCCTGCTTCAGAAGCTGTTCCATCTTGTCTGCCTTTTCCAGCATCTGCTCCTGCATCTCATTCAACTCATGCTCTTTTTCTTCCATCAGCATATCTACATAGAGTCTGTAGCCTTTGTCCGAAGGGATACGTCCTGCTGACGTATGAGGCTGGATGATATATCCCATCTCTTCCAGATCCGCCATCTCATTACGAATGGTAGCAGAACTGAGATTCAGATCCGTATATTTGGAAATCGTTCTCGATCCAACCGGTTCTCCTGTCTCCAGATAATTCTGAATGATCGCATGAAGAATCTTCAGCTTCCGGTCGCTGAGCCCATCTGTCAATATCATCTGTTCCTCCTCCTTTCGGTTTTCCTCTGTTAGCACTCTGTAATTTTGAGTGCTAACATCTTTCGAATATTAAGATAGCACTCCATTTTACGTTTGTCAACACTGTTTATACTTTTTTTACAAAACAATTTTATACCTAAAATGGGAGCAGAAAATAAGGAATTGTCAGTGATACAGGCTATACTCCTTTCCATCCCATTTCTAGTCGATTTCAAATACCATCTCAAATTTCCAAAATCAATCTATACATGCATATAACCAATCTCTACATGCTAATAATTTTAGGGAAATCCATCAAGAAATCTCATTTCAAATCTGTACATGTAAATAATTCTGGGAAAATCCATCAAGAAATCTAATTTCATATCTGTACATGCAAATAATTCTGGGAAAATCCATCAAGAAATCTAATTTCTAGTATATGCATGAAAAAGCTTTAAAAAATTACCATCAAAATATCCAATATCAATTTCTTGATTGAAAAGGACGCAAAAACATACCATCAGGACGTCGAATATCACATCTATGATGGTATAGGTATACCACTATGATGGTATAGGTATATCTCTCTGCCATTGCCATCATGAACTCCCATGACAAGTACATATAATGAAAACAAATGTATCAGAAACGTTCGCCGACAGGTGCACAAAAAAATAAGAGATTGTCCTGCGACAATCCCTTATGCATAGCTTGCTTCTCTTAGCTGAGTTCGATCTTTTCAGCCTCTTCCGGTTTAAAATCGTTTCTGAGATCATAGATATTATGTCCAGTAGATTCGCTCAGTACTCTTCCCTCTAATGAATAGCAGCGGATGAATCTCTTGTTATCTACGGTTGACCAGTGCTCTACATCCCATGTAAGATATCCGTCTTCATCGGTTTTCTTTTCCTTCAGATACAGATCCACCTGACGACCATTCTTCATGATCTGAATCAGACCATCTGTTCCTGCTACTTCTACTTCTTCTTTTTTTACTGTGTCATAAATCTTCATTTTGTTTCCTCCTTAAATTGTTCCTGCTTCACATTTAATCAGTTCCGCATTCCCCTTGATTGCTCTGTAACGATTATACGCTTTATAATAGGAAAACACAAGAACCGTTCTGTCTTTTCTCACTTGAAATCTATGACTGTCTCTTCAGGTATTCCATCCACTCCCGGATCTCCTTCTCATGCCCGTTCTCACTCGGCTTATAAAAGGTTTCACCCTGTATCTCGTCAGGAAGATACTGCTGCTTCACATAATGATCCGGATAATCATGCGCATACCTGTAACCGACTCCGTGTCCCAGATTCTTAGATCCTTTATAATGTGCATCCTGGAGATGTGACGGAACCGTGGTTCTCTTCTGCTTCACACTTTCCATCGCGTCAAAGATTGCATTTGTAGCAGAGTTGCTCTTCGGAGCTGTCGCTACGTACAGTACAGCCTGTGACAGAATGATCTGTGCTTCCGGCATACCGATCCGTTCAACCGCCTGTGCCGCAGATACCGCTACCGTAAGTGCCATCGGATCTGCATTTCCCACATCTTCCGAAGCACAGATCATGATCCTCCTTGCAATAAACTTGATATCTTCCCCTGCATACAGCATCTTTGCAAGATAATATACCGCTGCATCCGGGTCAGAGCCCCGCATGCTCTTGATAAATGCGGATATCGTATCGTAATGATTGTCTCCTGTCTTATCATAGCGGACCACACGCTTCTGAATGCATTCACCGGCCACCTCAAGCGTCAGATGAATCTTTCCGTCTTCGCTCCTCGGCGTCGTAAGGATTCCAAGCTCTACCGCATTCAATGCATTTCTCGCATCCCCACCCGAGATGTCTGCCAGAAACTCCATCGCATCATCCTCGATCACTGCCTGATAGCTTCCCATTCCCTTTTCCACATCATACACCGCACGGTGTAAAAGCGTCTTAATATCCTCTTTATCCAGCGGATGCAGTTCAAAGATACTGGAACGTGAGATCAGCGCACTGTTCACCTCAAAGTAAGGATTCTCCGTAGTCGCACCAATCAGAATGATCGTCCCGTCCTCTACAAAAGGCAGAAGATAATCCTGCTGACTTTTATTGAATCTGTGAATCTCATCCACAAACAGGATCGTCTTCTTATGATACATCCCCTGCAGTTCCTTGGCTTTACTGACCACTTCCTCCATATCCTTTTTCCCGGCCACAGTTGCATTGATCTGGGTAAATTCTGCGCTGGTAGTATGCGCGATCACCTTTGCGAGTGTTGTCTTTCCGGTTCCCGGAGGACCATAAAAAATGACCGAACTCAACTTATCTGCCTTGATCGCGCGATACAGAAGCTTGTCTTTTCCAATAATATGCTGCTGCCCCACCACTTCATCCAGCGTGGTCGGACGAAGTCTGGATGCCAGAGGCGCTTCCTTTTCCATATTCTGTTCTCTCATATAATCAAATAAATCCATCTTCTTCCCCCTGTCCCTTCTAACACTCACAGATGTCCCGGATGACCTCTCCTGCAATCAAAAGGCCTGCAACCGGAGGAACAAAAGACACACTTCCCGGAATTGAACGCCTTTGTCCCTTTTCTTCTCCACTGTCCCTTCCGGAAATATCCACCGGCTTTTCTTTCGAATATAATACCTTCAGATGAAAGATTCCCTTTGCCTTCAATTCCTTTCGCATGACCTTGCACAGAGGACATACAGAAGTCTTACTGATGTCTGTGATTTCAAACATCTCTGCATGCAGCTTATTCCCCGTCCCCATACAGGATATGATCGGGATCTCATCTGCTTTGGCCCGTTCCACCAGTGCAAGCTTTGCCGTCACCGTATCGATTGCATCCACGATATAATCCGGTCGCTCCTCAAAGAGCGCATCCATATTCTCAGGAAGCACAAACATCTCATGCGTCACTACTTCCGTCTGCGGACAGATATCCCGGATTCTTTCTTTCATCACCTGCGTCTTATACTGCCCGATCGTACTGTGATACGCGATAGACTGCCGGTTAATATTCGTAAGCGACACCGTATCGTTATCCACCAGAATCAACCGTCCTACGCCGCTTCTCGCAAGCGCCTCAATACAATGGGAGCCGACGCCGCCGACTCCCAGTACCATCACCGTACTCTTTCTCAGCCTGTGAAGACCTTCCTCTCCGATCAACAGCTCTGTTCTTGAAAATTCATTTGCCATATCTTAACCTTTCGTCTACTTCATCTACTGTCAGCTAATCTAATATCAATTGATCTACCGTTACAAATTCATATCCCTTTTTCTGTAATATATCTATGATGCGAAGTGCCGCATCCACACTCGATCCGTAACAATCGTGCATTAAGATAATATCATTTTCCTCCGCTTCCGTCACTACCTTATTTACAATTTCATCGACGTTCTCAGTCGTCCAGTCCAACGGATCAATCGTCCACATGACCGGCATGACCTCTATCTCCAGTTCCAGATCCCTCTGCCACAGTCCAAATGGCGGCCGCATGTATTCCACATGCTCTCCTGTAATGGAGCAGATGACCTGATCTGTCAGTTCGATCTCCTCTCTTGCCTTTTCATCCGATACTTTTGTGATCTCCACATGATGATAGGTGTGGTTGCCGATCAGATGCCCTTCTTCATATTCTCTTTTCACCAGATCCGGATAACGTTCCGCATTTTCCCCAATCAGGAAAAATGTTGCTTTGACTCCCCTTTCCTTCAGTCCATCAAGAAGCCTTCCCGTACATTCCGCACTTGGCCCGTCATCAAATGTAATTGCAATCTGCGGTGCCTCTCGGACCATGGAGGAAGCTACATATTGAACAGCCTCTCCGATTGTCTCTTCCTGTGTATGTCCATCTGCGCTCCCTCCCATATACCCGGGGCTCTGTAATATCTCCCATATCTGAAACAGGCAGAACAGGCCGCCTGCAATACAGATCATACATAATATCCCAATTCCACCATCGACTCTGCGCTTCATGAACTCCTTTTTTCCCTCCTGCATACTGCTGATCCATGATATCCGGATCTCCCGGCGGAAATTCCCGCTACCTTATATATTATGAAGCCATTCAAATGTGTATGAACGCATTGCATTATATATACTATAATGATATAATACCCCGTGTTGTTCAGAATAAATGATTCAGGAGGGATCAATAATGACCGAAACACACACCAAAGAAAACAAAATGGGAACGATGCCTGTTCCAAAGCTTCTGATCTCCATGTCACTGCCCATGATGATCTCCATGCTGGTACAGGCTCTTTATAATATTGTAGACAGCATGTTCGTTGCAAAATTGAGCGAAGATGCTCTGACCGCCGTATCACTGGCATTTCCGGTTCAAAATCTGATGATTGCGGTTGCTGCCGGAACAGGTGTCGGTATCAATGCGCTGCTGTCCCGTAATCTGGGAGAAAAGAACTTTGAAGGCGCCAACAAAGCTGCACGAAACGGCATCTTTCTTGCCATTATCAGCTGCATCATATGTGCACTGCTTGGCACCGTCGGCTCACACTTTTTCTTTGCCATGCAGACAGACAATACAGCGATCGTTACATACGGAACACAATATATGCAGATCATCACCCTTTTTTCCTGCGGAATCTTTCTTCAGGTCACCCTTGAGCGACTGCTTCAGTCCACCGGAAAGACCATCTACAGCATGATCACACAGGGAACCGGCGCCATCATCAACATCATACTGGATCCTGTTCTGATCTTCGGACTGTACGGATTTCCAAGACTAGAGGTTGCAGGAGCCGCCATCGCAACCATCTTCGGCCAGATGATCGCAGTTACCATGTCCCTTTTCTTTAATATAAGAAAGAACAAAGAGATCAACATCAACTTAAAAGGATTCCGTCCGGATTCCCGAATCATCAAAACCATCTATGAGGTCGGTGTTCCTTCCATCATCATGCAGTCCATCGGCTCTGTCATGACATTTGGAATGAACAAGATCCTTCTGATGTTCTCTTCCACCGCAGCTGCCGTGTTCGGTGTATACTTCAAGCTCCAGAGCTTCATCTTTATGCCGGTATTCGGTCTGAATAACGGCATGATACCGATCATTGCCTACAACTACGGCGCAAGAAATAAAAAGAGAATCATGCAGACTGCAAAGATCAGTATTCTGATCGCCGTCTCCATCATGCTGATCGGACTGATCATCTTCCAGATCTTCCCGGAATTCCTGCTCCGGAATCTCTTTGATGCATCCGATACCATGCTTGCGATCGGTGTGCCTGCACTCAGGATCATCAGCTTAAGCTTCCTGTTCGCAGGATACTGTATCGTAGCCGGTTCCATCTTCCAGGCCCTCGGCAACGGAGTCTACAGCCTGATCGTCTCTGCCGCAAGACAACTGATGGTTATCCTGCCGGTGGCATACATATTTGCAAAAGTGTTCGGATTACATGCTGTATGGTGGGCGATCCCGATCGCAGAGATCGTATCCCTGACACTGTCGACGATATTATTAAGACGCATCTATCAGAAAAAGGTAAAGCCGCTGTAGGCCTTACCTTTTTTTAATATTTCTTCCTTTTTCCTTTCTTCGGCTTACGCACACTCCATCCGAATGTCCCCAGGGACTTCCCGAGCGCCAGATATTCTCCATGTGAGTAAGCCAGCAGTCCGGTATCGTTCAGGCTGAACTTCCCATTTTCGTCCATGTAATCTTCTTCAACCTGCACTGCCTGTACTTCTGCCAGGAACATATGATGGGAGCCCAGTTCTTTGACCTCTGTCACCTTACACTCAATATTGACCGGGCTTTCTTCTATGATCGGAGCGTATTGAAGCGTATTGGCCTTTCCGCGGGTCAGCTTCATCTCTTTCCATTTGTCCACATCCCGCCCAGACCGCACACCGCACCAGTCGGTCGCACGCCGAAGCTTCTCCGTCGTCAGGTTTACAACGAATTCTCCGCTTTCCCTTAACATATGGTAGGAATACCGTTCCGGACGCACAGAGATATATAGCATAGCCGGATTCGTACATACGGTTCCGGTCCATGCTACCGTAATAATATTGTCAGCACCGTTCTTATCCGCCGTACTGACCATGACCGCCGGCAGCGGATACAACATATTTCCAGGCTTCCACAATTGCTTCGCCATAACATTTTCCATCCTTATATCTTCTATTATTATTACTGCTGAATCTCACTGACCAGTGTCGGAATCAGCTGTTTCTTTCTGGACACCACGCCCTTTAAAATCATCGGATCGGCATCCTCTTTTAAGTCAAATGCGTCTGCAATGTATGTCTTTGCATTACTTCCACAACAGAGAAGCTCTGTTGATTCTCCTAGAATATCCGTCAGCATGAAGTATACCATCTGAAGCTGCTGTTCTTTCAGTACTTCCGGAAGATAAGGCTCCAGAACCTCTTTGACTTCCTGAAGTTCTTCCCTGCTCATGGAATTGATCTGTCCGACACCGAACTTTATATCATTCACGTTAAACTGCTTGAAATCCTGGAAACAGATCTCTTCTGCAGTTTTTCCGGAGAGACTGCTGCCAGCCTTGAACATTGCCTGTGCCATCTCCTCCAGATTGATCTCAGCGATGGCCGCAAGCTGATTGGCAGCTGCTTCGTCCACCGATGTACACGTCGGGGAACGGAACAGCAGGGTATCCGAGATGATCGCAGAACACAGAAGGCCTGCGATAGTCGGCGTGATCTCTACCCCATATTCCTGATACATCTGATATACGATCGTAGCCGTACATCCCACCGGCTGATTACGGAAGAATACCGGCCCTATAGTCTCGATGTTGCCCAGTCTGTGATGATCGATGATCTCCACGATCTCTGCCTCTTCAATTCCGTCTACTGCCTGGCTCTTCTCATTATGATCCACCAGGATCACTTTCTTCTTACTTACGCTCAGAAAACGTCTTCTTGATATAAATCCCTTGAACCTTCCATGCCTGTCCAGGATCGGGAAATCACGGTATTTTTTCTTCGCCATAACTTCTTTGATGTCTTCGACGTAGTCACTCATATCAAACGCCGTTAGCGGTGCTTTCGTCATAAACCGCTTGACCGGAACACTCTGATTGATCAGACGTGCCACCGTAAATGTATCATGTGGCGTGCTGATGATAACAATGCTCTGATCCTCTGCTCTTCGGATCACTTCCTCTGACACAGAAGCTCCCTGGCAGATAACCATACAGCTGACATCCATATCCAGTGCACAGATCTGTGATTCATATCGGTTTCCCAGGATCACCAGATCATCTTTTGCGATGAATTCTGCCATCAGATCCGGATTAGATGCCCCGATCGCTACTTTTCCTTTGGTAAAATATCCATGTTCATTGCCGGTGATCAGAGTCCCGTCCAGTGTCTTGATGATGTTGCGATACTGTGTCTTTGCCGCAGACAATGTATAGTTATCGTACACTTCCATATAGGAGGTCGCGATATCACCGGTGGAGATCACTCCTTCCAGCTCATCATCCTTCAGAATCGGAATTGTCTTGATATTATTTTCCTTCATTTTAATCCAGGTATCACGGATGGACACATTCGGTTCCACCCCGTCGATCTTATGGATATCCATATCCTTTACCTGCAGCTTTACATTTGTAAGCAGACCCGGCGCCTTCACTCCAAACCTGTGCAGTACATAATGCGTCTCTTCATTTATCTGACCGGCTCTCTTTGCCACATAATCATTGCCGGTAACTTCTTTTTTTAAATGCGCATATGCAATCGCGGAACAGATCGAATCTGTATCTGGATTCTTATGTCCGACTACATATACTTTTTCTGCTTTTCTTCCCATATCAATTACTCCACTTATTATGTTCTTATTACACTCTTTACTTTTATGTGTATTGTTTTTACCAATACTAAAATAAGCTTGCCATTTTTTTTTGATTTCGTCAACCATATTTATTTTCCGAAATATATATTTTTTCTGATCTGCATAATTTCTTTGGATATCACTGACATTTTATGCTATACTGAAATTAGCATGCAAGAGCGTGTGCTTTCAGGCATATAGCTCTTAATACCGAGAAAGGGAATCATACAATGAGCGAAGAATTATTACAAGAAGAAACCAAACTGGAAGAGGCTGTTGAGACAATGGCAGACCTGGAAGAACACTTCGATGATGCTAATCCATGGAGACTGGTAGAATCCTATATGGAGAAGGGAACCAACCTGCCGGTTAAGATCGAAGGAATTGTCAACGGCGGTGCAATCGCCATGGTGGAAGGATTGCGTGGATTCATTCCTGCATCCAAGCTTTCTTTATCTTACATTGAAGACCTGGAATCCTACCTGTTAAAGGATATTGAAGTCAGAGTCATTGATGTGGATGAAGCAGAAAACCGCCTGATCCTTTCTGCACGTGAGATCCTGAAAGAACAGGAGAAAAAGGCAATGGAAGAAAAGCTTGCCAATGTAAAGGTTGGAAGTGTTGTAAGCGGTAAAGTAGAAAGTCTTCAGGATTACGGTGCTTTCGTTCGTCTGGAGAATGGACTGTCCGGTCTGGTACACGTATCTCAGATCAGCCAGAAACGTGTAAAATCTCCAAAGGATGTACTGAATACCGGAGATGAAGTTCAGGTTAAGATCATCGGAATCAAGGACGGCAAGATCAGCCTGAGCATGAAGGCTCTGGAAGAGATTCCGGAAGAGCCGGAAGAGAAAGTTGTCATTCCAAAGGCAGAAAATATCGGAACCAGCCTTGGAGATCTTTTTAAGAATCTGAAATTATAAAGCAGATGCAGATCGGGTGTCCTGCAAGTCATCTCATGGCTTTTCGGACACCCGATTTTTATCGTTTTTTCAATATGATTAATTACCAGTCGGCATATACGGTCTTAACGCACCTGCCACACTGCTGATCGGCATTGTCTGAAGCCAGATATGTCCCGGTCCGGTAACGACCGTATTAAACAGACCTTCTCCGCCGAATACCATATTCTTAAGACCGGGTACCGTCTGGATATCCATGCTGCAACTTGCCGTCATAGCTGCAAGGTATCCGGAATCAATGATGATCTGCTGTCCCGGCTGCAGTTCGTATTCTACGACATGTCCGTCGAACTCTGCAAATGCAATCCCGTGTCCGGATACTCTCTGCAGAATGAATCCCTCTCCTCCGAACAATCCGGATGCCACTTTTTTCTGGAAATGAACCGACAGTTCCACGCCTGCTTCGGCTGCAAGAAATGCTTTTTTCTGGAAGATATATTCCTGTCCCGGTCCGATCTCAAACGGACGGATCATCCCCGGAAAACTGGACGCAAATGCGATCTGTCCAAGCCCTCCCTGTGCCGTATAGATGTTCTGAAACATCGCTTCTCCGGAGAACATTCTGCCAAATGCCTTCCCGAGTCCTCCGTTGGTCGATGTCTCCATCTTCATATTCGGTGACATCCATGCCATAGAGCCGCGCTCTGTGACCATCTTCTCTCCTGCCTCCAGCTGACATACCACAACCGGCAGAGTTTCCCCTAAAATCTGATACCGCATTTTCTTTCCTCCTTTTTGAATGTTTATGATTCCAATATTCTTTCTAAGATATTATATTTACAGATTATGTTTACAGATACTATGCTTCTCTGTCCGCAAACATCTCATCTATCATCGCCGCCGCATCCTCTACGCATTTGATGCAGCATACCAGCGGCTGTGGTCCATCCATATTCTTCAGATCCCGGCAATAGACAGATCCGTTCTCTTCTGTGAATTTTGCTGCCGATTCACGGAATTTTCGATATGTATCTGCCTTTGTCTTCATCGGATTCTCCATATCACCTGCACTGTTAACAAGCCCGATCGTAAGAAACATACCGGTTACTGCGCCGCAGGTATCCTTCAGCCCTCCCATGCCGGATCCGAATCCTTCCGCCAGCCGGAAGGCATCTTCTTCTTTCACTCCGAACTCTTCGCAATAAGCGCAGATGACTGCCTGACAGCAGTTATATCCCTGTTTAAACTTTGCAACTGCAATATCTTTCTTTGCTTTCATACTCTCAGCCCTTCTTTCTACATTTCCGCTGGTTTCACCTGCTCCAGATCCCGAAGCCATCCTGTCGCGCAGGCATCACTCGGCATTCTCCAGTCTCCTCTTGGAGATAACGCAACCGTACCGACCTTCGGTCCATCCGGCAGACAGGAACGTTTGAACTGCTGCATAAAGAATCTGCGGCAGAATGTATACAGCCATTTATAGATAGTCGCATCATCATACTCTCCGGCAAATGCATATCTTGCGATCCGGTAGATCTTGCTCGGTTCATATCCGAAACGCAGCAGATAATATAAATAAAAGTCATGAAGCTCATACGGTCCCACCAGGTCTTCGGTCTTCTGTGCGATCTCACCGTCCTTCGGTGGAAGAAGCTCCGGACTTACCGGAGTATCCAGAACATCATAGAGTACATTTTTCAATTCTTCATCTTCGCAGGTATCTGCATAATAATGCACCAGATGTCTGACAAGCGTCTTCGGAACAGAAGCATTGACTCCATACATAGACATATGATCTCCATTATAGGTCGCCCAACCAAGCGCAAGTTCTGACATATCACCGGTTCCAATCACGATACCGCCTGCCTGATTGGCTACATCCATCAGTACCTGTGTCCTCTCACGCGCCTGTGAATTCTCATATGTGACGCTGTGATCCTCCGGATTATGTCCGATATCCTTAAAATGCTGCTCTACTGCTGCTCCGACCGGAATCTCACGAAGCGTTGCTCCAAGCTTCTGTGACATCTTGCATGCATTCTGATATGTTCTGTCCGTCGTTCCAAAGCATGGCATCGTCACAGCCACGATTCCCTTCCGGTCCATTCCCAGGGCATCAAATGCTTTCGCACTCACCAGAAGAGCAAGCGTGGAGTCCAGTCCTCCCGAGATGCCGACCACTGCGCTCTTTGCATGCGCATGAGCCAGACGTTTTTTCAGTCCCATCGCCTGGATCGTCAGAATCTCTTCACATCGTTTGGCTCTTTCACTCATGACACTTGGGACGAACGGTCTGGATGGGAACGGTCTGGTAAGCTTTGTCTCCTCTTTCCTGATCTCAAATGGAATACGCATCAGTGTTTTTTCCTCTGCTGCCTGGAATGTCGTATTTTTTCTTCTCTCACTGAGCAGTCTCCGGACATCGATCTCCGTATAGATCGCGCTGTTTTCAAAACGTTTGCTCTTTGCAAGGGTCGTTCCGTTCTCTGCAATGATATTATGACCGCCGAACACCAGGTCCGTTGTAGACTCCCCTTCTCCCGCATTGGCATAGATATATCCACAGATCAGTCTTGCCGACTGTCCCTCAATCAGACTTCTTCTGTAAGAAGCTTTTCCAATCGTTTCATCACTCGCAGAACAATTGACGATCACAGTCGCGCCTTCTCTCGCCGCCTGAATACTCGGCGGGATCGGAGACCACACATCTTCGCAGATCTCTGCGGATACGATCAGTTCTTCCATCCCTTCAGCCACAAACAAAAGCTGTGGTCCAAACGGGATCTCCCGTCCGTTCAGGCAGATCATCCGCGCCTTCTTTGGGCCACGGCGGAACTGGCGCATCTCATAAAATTCTCCGTAATTCGGAAGAAAGCTCTTTGTCGTAAGTCCAAGAATCCTTCCCTGATTCAGCGCCGCTGCCACATTGTAGAGTTCTCCGTCTACCGCCAGCGGAAGCCCCACAAAGATCAGCGCATCCTTTCCTGTCGTATGCTCCGCGATCTGAAATAACGCTTTTCTTGCATCCTGCAGCAGAATATCCTGTGTAAACAGGTCACTGCATGTATATCCGGTCACACAAAGTTCCGGAAATACAACGATCTTAGCCCCCTCTTTGATGGTCTCATCTATCATACGACAGATATTTTCCGTATTATATGCAACATCTGCCACCCGGATATCCGGAGTCACTGCCGCAACTTTTACAAATCCCTGGTTCATCCTTCTTCCTCCCTGCGCTCTGGCATTCTTCTAGTATTATCAGCTTATATTTATATCCTATTTATTTACTCTAATATCATTTGCTGCGCTTAATGATCTGTTTCAACTCTTCCACCGTATACTGATAAGCCGTATTACAGAAGAAGCACTTTACTTCTATCGGCTTTCCTTCATCAATCATTTCCTGAATATCTTTTTTCCCTACACTTACAACCGCCTGCTCTACTCTTTCCTTGGAACAATTACAGTAAAACTGTGTCGGAATCGTATCTGTGATCTCAAGTCCTACATTGCCAAGCAGCGTCTCCAGCAACTGTTCCGGTGTATATCCCTGCTCAAGAAGGTTGGTAACAGAGGTTACATTTTTCAGATTTTCTTCAATCTGGCTGATCGTTTCATCCGTTGCAAACGGCATCATCTGAATAATGAATCCGCCGGCACATTTGACTGTATTGTCCTTCTCCATCAGAACTCCCAGTCCTACCGAAGAAGGAACCTGCTCGGAATTGGCAAAATAATACGTCAGATCCTCCGCAATCTCGCTGGTCACAAGAATGGTCTGACCGGAATAAGGTTCCTTCAGCCCCAGATCCTTGATCACCTGAATCAGGCCGATTCCGACTGCACCGCCCACATCCAGTTTGCCGTTCTTCGGCGGAAGAACCACGTCCGGATTGTTTACATATCCCTTAACGTTCGCATGGCTGTCGGCGGTAACCGTGATTCCCCCAAGCGGCCCGTCTCCCCGGATCTGAATGGTCAGCATGTCCGTATCATTTTTCATCATACTTCCCATCATCGCACCGGCAGTCAGAAGCCTCCCCAGTGCAGCGGTCGCTACCGGACTTGTATTGTGATGTTCTCTGGCGGTCTCCACCACCTCTCTTGTTGTTGCCGCAAATACTCTCACCTGTCCATTTGCCGCAGTTGCTCTGACAATATAATCTTTCATTATGATCTTCCTCTTTTCTTTCTATGATCTGCATTCAATGCTTTTGTTTTTTCTGCCTGTCCTGCTTACTTTCCTGCTTACTTTCCTGCTTACTTTCCGCGCTCCTGTGCGATTACACAGATGCGTTCACTGTTATACATCGGTGCCTTTTTTGTATAGTCATCATACGCGGCAAGGTACTGAAGTCCTGCTGCTTCCAGCATAGTCTTGATCTTCTCCAGCGTATAGGCTTTCTGATAATGCGTTTCCTGATATTTCCTGTATAATTCTGGATCCTCTTCACTCTGTACAAACAATGTCAGCTCATACTCGTTGATCATTTCCTGTCCGTCATAGTAATTGTCCCAGATAAAGCTGCATTCTTCCCGTTCCTCTGCGATCACCTGTTCTCCCAGAATCTCTCTGTACTTATACTCCGTATTAAAATCAAACAAAAAGATTCCCTGCGGATCCAGATAATTATTGACCAGCCGGAACACTTCTGTAAGTTCGTCTTCTTCTGTCACATAATTGACGGAATCACAGACGCTTACCACAGCTCTTACCGTACCATATAATTCAAATTCCTGCATATTCTGCTGAAGATACAAGATATCATGTCCGCTTTCCATCCGTTTTTCCAGCGCGAGCTCCAGCATATCCTCAGAATTGTCCACTCCGATCATGTCATATCCTGCTCCTGCAAGAAGCTCCGTCATATTTCCTGTGCCACAGCCAAGCTCCAGCACCAGGCCCTCTTCAATCCCATATTCTTTCAGCTTCTCGATCAGGTAATCCGCCCATTCTTCATAAGGCACATTATCCATGAATGTATCATACACCTCGGCAAAACTTGTATAGGCCTCCATGCCGATCCTTCCTTTCATCCTGACACCATAGTGTCTGTCGTTCACATCTAGTAGATAGTTTCGCATAGTCTCCTGCACATTATAACATGATACGAAGCGTTTATCCAATATATTAAGAAAGACTTTCTGCAAACAGCAAAAGAAGATTGTAAAACATCTTTTCAGACATCTTACAATCCTCTTAATTCTATCCAATATAATCACAGATTATTTATCTACACCTTCTGTCTCGATAATGAATCTGGTGCTTCCCTTCATGCCGTCTCTGATTCCGGCAAATGACTGATAGTCCTGCCCCAGCTTTGTCATTGCTTCCAGTCTGGCTGTTACATTCTGAATATCTCCATGAAAAATACTTGTCAGCTGATCGATCCCGGAAGTTTTGAATTCTGCCATGCCTTCTGCAAGTGCCAGATTCCCTTCTGCAAGCGCCCCTGCTCCATCTGACAGCTTGCCTGCGCCGGATGCCACCTGGGAAGCACCGGATGAAAGCTTTTGTACTCCACCGACAAGCTGCATGCTGCCATCCTTCAATGCTGCCGAGCCGGATCTTAAGCTTTCACTGTTCTGATTCAATTGCTCTGTTCCCTGCTTGAGTGCGGCTGTTCCCTGACAAAGACTGTCTGTTCCCTGTACCAATGCATCGCTTCCTGCATAGAGCTGATTCAGACCCTGTTGAAGTGCCAGCGTTCCTTCGCTCAATGTTCCGATTCCCGAAGAAAGACGCTGTGCTCCCGGGAGCAGTTGTGCATCGACATTACTTTTGATCTGTTGTTTCACTGCATCTGCTGTGGTATTCATCGTATTCGTAAACTGCTGCATAAGCACATCGGCATATCCTGCGCTCAGATTGCTGACATACATCTGCTTTGCCTCTATACTTGGAAATGCCTCTTCCGGCATGGCATCTGCTGCTGTCTGTGCCATCTGTTCGGCCATGCCTGTGATCATGACTTTCTGCTCCTCTGTCAGACTTATGGAAGATGCACTTCCCAGGCTGTCACTTAACTGCTGTACTCCTGCACTCAGTGCATTGGCGCCTGCAACTGCTCCACTTTCCTCATCGGTATATCCTGCTGCCAGCTGATCTGCTCCGTCTTTTGCCGCCTTGATTCCTGCCTGTGCGCCCGCTGCTCCGGCCTTCAGAGCATCCGCTCCGGCTTTCAGTTCCTGACTTCCCTTCGCCAGCGTTCCCACACCATCTGTATAGGCAGATACTCCGTTCGCCAGAGCACTGACGCCGCCGATCAGAGAACCACTTTTCTCATTCAGTGTATGGATGCCATCCGCAAGTGCTTCAGTCCCATCCGCGAGTGTTCCGGATCCATCCGATAAGGCCCTTGCGCCATCCGATGCATCCCTGGAGCCGTCTACCAGCTGATCTGCGGCATTTTCCAGCTCCTCCACCGAGTCTTCCAGACTGTCAAAGTCTTTGACATCACTGAAGTCAAACTGATCCAGGATCTCACTGGATGCTACCGTAATCGTCGGTCCTACAGATGCATTTTCCACATCTGCCGTGATCGTAACACTGTCAGGAATCTCAAAGTCTGTCCCTTCCAGCTTCAGATTTTCCTCAAGTCCCGGAAATGCAATGCCGACAACAATGTTCTTATCTGCGTCGGATATGATCTTACCGTGATCTAGCGTAACATTCTGATATTCGTCCGTCGGAAGCATCAGAGCCGTCACCATGGTAAACGGTGTATACATCTCCTCCTGTTCCCCGTTCACATCCACCAACTGTTTTGCATTATTCTCATAATCAAAGGTGATCTCTACTTTTCCATCCTTTCCCTGAAGATCTTCCGGTGCGATCTCATTTCCATCCAGCTTATATGATATCTTTACTTCCACAGGCATCTCTTTCTCTGTCGTTCCCTGATAATAGATGTCCTTTCCATCGGCTTCCCAAGTAAGCTGTCCACTGCCGCTTTCCTGAAAGACTTCCTCACCCTTGATATTTTTAATATCTTTTAGTTCCGAAGTATCTTCAAAGGTTCCTTCTCCCGGATTCTTCAGCCACTCAGTAACCGTTGTGCTGTTTACGTTTCCGGAAGTATCCGCCTTTACATATACGGATTCATCCTTGTATACTTCTCCGGAATCAGTTGCCGTACTGTCTCCCAGTACCTTCTTTGCCGTTTCTTTTAGTTCCTCAACATCTTCTTTTTTATCCTCGGCCTTCACATTCAGGGAATTCTGACAGATACAGGTTCCGGTCATCGCGGCTGTCATCACTGCCGCCATGGATCCTGCAAACACTCTTTTTTTCATAATTTTTTTCATAGATATACCTCCTAAGCTTCTTTCTTTGGCAGAAAGTCTTTGCTTGTTTTTACAATGACTCTATCAAATACCATAAACATCGACGGAAGAACGAATATTACCACGATCATGCTGATCAGTGCTCCTCTTGCCATCAGAATGCAGAGCGAACTGATCATATCGATATTCGAATACAATCCGACACCAATCGTTGCAGCAAAGAAGCTGAATGCGCTGACGATGATCGACTGTGCGGAAAATTTATGTGCCGTTGTGATCGCATCGTATTTGCCCGCCCCGTGGTTTCTTTCCCTCTTATATCTCGTCGTCATCAGAATCGCATAATCAACCGTTGCACCGAGCTGAATGGTCCCGATGACGATGGACGCTACAAACGGAAGTTTCGTGCCGGTATAGAACGGAATTCCCATGTTGACAAAGATAGCAAATTCAATGATACCGACCAGGATAACCGGCAACGTTACCGACCGGAACAATATCAGAATGATCAGGAAGACGATTCCGATAGATACCGCACTTACCCGCTTAAAATCCGTATCCGTGATCGTGATCAGATCCTTTGTCAGAGGTCCTTCTCCCACCAGCATCGCGTTCTCATCATAGCGATCCAGGATCTCATCGATCTTTTCAATCTGCCGATTGACTTGATCTGACGCCACCTTGTATTCCGAATTGACCATGAGTAGCTGATACTGATCATTTTTCAGCATACTGCTGATCGAGTCCGGAATCATATCCGACGGAATTCCGGGGCCTACCAGTTCATCCAGTCCGAGAACCCATTTCACACCATCCACCTTATCAATCTCTTTGGTCATCCGGTTCACCTCATGCGCCGGCAGGGAGCTGTCTACCAGAATCATATGCGTGGTATTCATCTTGTAGTCTTCCTTTAATTTCGTATTGGCTATGACACTCGGAAGATCCTCAGGCAATGACTCATCCAGATTATAGTATACACTTGTATGATTATTGCCGTAGATTGCCGGGAACAGAAGTACCAGGAACAAGACGACATACACCAGATATTTTTTTGTCACTTTATCCGATATCTTACTGATATTCGGAAGTAACGGCCTGTGCTTCGTCTTTTCGATCAATTTATCGCAGCACAGGATCATGGACGGCAACACCGTAACACAGGTGATTACACCAAACATGACACCTTTTGCCATCACGATTCCAATATCTTTACCCAATGTAAAGCTCATGAAACAAAGTGCAATGAACCCGGCAATCGTCGTGACCGAACTGCCGATCACAGAGGAAAATGTCTGCGAGATCGCATGTGCCATTGCCCGCTCTTTATCTCCGTCATATCGCACCTGCTGCTCTTCATAGCTGTGCATCAGGAAAATGGAGTAATCCATCGTAACCCCAAGCTGCAGGACTGCGGCCAGCGCCTTTGTAATATAAGAGATCTCTCCAAAGAACACATTGCTGCCCAGGTTGTAGATAATTGCCATTCCGATACTGAGCAGAAAAAGAATCGGCACAAAGAAGGAATCCATGGTAAGCGCCAGCACCAGAACTGACAACAGAACTGCGATCAGCACATACAGAGGAGTCTCCTTTTCCGCAAGCTCCTTGGTATCCTGCACGATTGCCGACATTCCGCTTAAGAAGCACTGTTCTCCCGTCACCTTCCGGATCTGCGTAACGGCTTCCATGGTCTCATCGGAAGAGGTACCTCCTTCAAAGAACACCGCCATCATCGTACCCTGATCCGTATTGTATATATCATAGAGAGTATCCGGCAGCATACTCTGCGGAACCGAAACATCTGCGACAGAGTCATACCACATCACTTTCGCAACCCCGTCAACCTGCTCTACCTGTTCTTTTAATTTTGCAACATCCTTATCCTCCATACCGTCTACCATCAGCATGGAAAAAGCGCCGATTCCAAAGTCCTCCGTCATGATCTCCTGTCCCTGCATGGTTTCAATATCTTCCGGAAGATATGTCAGTACATCATAGTTGATTCTGGTGTGTACATATCCCCATACAGACGGAATCAGAAGTAAGACACTGAGTATCAGAATCGTTACTCTGTACTTTACGATTTTCTTTCCAAACTTCACCATAACTGTATGCTTCCTTTCATTTATGACCGTTAGTCATTTTTACTGTAAGCAATATACTACAAAAATGACCAATAGTCAATACTTTTTTTGACTATTGGTCATTTTTTCGTTATACTATTGTAAAATCCAGAAAAACATGGTAATCTGTCCACAACAGGAGACGATATATTATGGGAAAATTAGAAGAAAATAAGAAAAAAAAGAAAGAAGCTCTTTTTAACACGGCTTATCGACTGTTTACCACAAAGGGCATTCATGCAACTGCCATTTCAGACATCGTCAATGAAGCAGGTGTTGCCAAAGGAACATTCTATCTTTATTTTAAGGACAAGTATGATATCAAAAACAAACTGATCGCACACAAAACCAAGGAATTGTTCGATGCTGCCTGGAAGGCTCTGGACGCTTCCGGGAAAACAGGCCTGGAGGACCAGCTGGTCTTCATCATCGACTACATTCTCGATCTTCTGAAAAGTGACCTCCCGCTCCTGAATTTCATTTCCAAAAATCTGGTCATGGGAGCATTGAAAACGGCCTTCTGGTCTGAAGAGGAAGATTCCGACGAATCCTTTAATGACAGATATCTGGAAATGGTGCGTCAGGATCCTTATGAATACGAAGATGTGAATGTGATGCTGTTTACCATTGTGGAACTGGCAGGATCCACCTGCTATAACTCCATCCTGTACGGAGAACCGCTTCCAATTGAGGAGTACAAGCCATTTCTGTACCGGACTGTACGCCTGATCATTGCAAGTCACCGCGTCACCCCATCTGATCAGAAGTAATATCCGTTTGCAAAAGGACTGCCGCAAAACAGAGTTCAATCTCTCTTTTGCAGCAGTCCTTCTTTCTTATTTCTTATTTATTATTCCTTAATTTTCACTGCAGTTCCATATGCAAGAACTTCCGCCGCTCCCTGCATCAGGGAAGAAGATCCATAACGAATGTTGAGAACTGCGTCTGCGTTCAACGCTTCCGCCTCGTCCACCATGCGTTTAACCGCAATCTGCCGTGCTTCATTAAGCATTTCCGTATATCCGACAAGTTCTCCTCCTACAAGAGTTTTCATACCGGCCATAAAGTCCTTTCCGATATTTTTACTCATTACAACCGTTCCTTTTACCATTCCCAGATCTTCGATCTCTTTTCCCGGAATATAATCAATATTTAGAAGCTTCATACAACTCTCCTCCTTCAATTTCTTTCATTCGTTCTTTTAATGATAATATGATTCCTATGATGATCACCGCGGGAATTCCTCCCATGAGCAGAAACAACGGTACCGGCATGGGATCTTCGGCAATCCCCCAGGTACACCATGCGAAGATTCCGATCAGCACGAGCATCAGCAGGATCATGATACCACCTGCCAAAAATGCCTTTTTCTTTTTTGTGATCATGTCTGCCTGTTTTGCATTCACAAATGATACACCTCCTTTTTCCAGCTGTTCCATTTTTTCAAGATATACATCCGGCTTCAGATCTGTGTAATTCTCCCCCTGTTCTACCATATCATGGCACAGCTCTTTCATCTTCTCCAGATTCTTTTCTTCTCTTTCCAGTGTGATCAGGTGACGCTTCAGGCAATCCTCCAGTGGAAGATTGGCTTCTTCCATTCTCCGGATCTCACTGATTGGAACAGCGAGTTTGCGAAGAAGCTTGATCTTCTTCAGACATTCAATGTCCTGTTCCGAATACTCACGATATCGATTCGCCTCATTGCGGGACGGATTCAGAAGTCCCTGCTGTTCATAAAAACGAATATTTTTCTTCGTGATATCCACAAGCTGTTCCACCTCATTAATTCTCATTCCCTCACCTCCATGACATTACCCTACACCTTCCACAAAGAGGAAGGTCAAGGATTTGTTAAAAAATAATTTATTTTTTTCTGATACAAAAAAATCGCAGAAAATGAAACTTTTTTATTGCTCACTTTCTGCGGTTTCTCCTGTATTCTAATCGATCATCTCACGGATCGCACGCTCTGTCCCCTGCATGGATCCCTGTACCATCTCCGGTTTTCCGCCGCCTCTGCCTTCAAAAGCCGTATTCAGCTTCTTGCTTAACGGACGTACATCTTCAGTCCGGCTGCCGATCACATAACGGTATCCGACTTCATCTGATCCGGCAAATACCGCACAGATCTTTGCGCCCCGGTCAAGCAGAAGATTCATCATCTCTCTTGGAAGATTCCCGCTGAGGGAAGGATCGAATACAGCCGTAATCTCTTCCGCAATCACGATCTCTTTCGCCTGATAAGAAAGCAGCTTCTGCCGGAGAGTCGCACACTGGCTCTTAAGGCTTGCCTGCTCTTCTTTCAGATGTTCCACAGCCTCGGCAACTTCATATTCCTTTGCACACAGCATCGCTGAGATTGCTTTTGTACCTTCCTCTTTCTTTTCATAATCCCGGAGTGCTCTTCTTCCACACAGCATGGTGATACGTTCTCCGCCTTTATAATTGACCATATTCACCAGCTTGATCATGCCGATCTCTCCGGTCTTATTCACATGCGGTGCACAGCAGGCGCACACATCATATCCCGGAACGACAACGATGCGAACCTGTCCTTCAATCTCGATCTTGCTTCTGTATTCCATACCTGCAAGCTCTTCTTTCGACGGATACAGCACCTGAATCTCCAGATTCTGAAAAACAGCCTCATTGGCTTCTCTTTCAATCTCTCTTAATTCTTCCTTCGTAATCGGACCGTTAAAATCCATGGTACAGTAATCACTTCCCAGGTGAAATCCCACATTCTGATATCCGAACCTTTTATGCACCAGTCCGGATACGATGTGCTCTCCGGTGTGCTGCTGCATTTTTTCAAACCGTTCCTCCCAGCGGATCCGTCCGGTCACCTTCCTTCCGGCCTCCACAGGAGCGTCTGCCGTGTGATAGATCACGCCGTCCTTTTCATGGACATCGCTGATATTCACATCATCTAACATGCCGGTATCTGCATATTGCCCTCCGCCTTCCGGGAAAAAAGCAGTCTGGTCAAGTACGATCCGATACTTCTCTTTGTATGGTTCACAGGACACAACCGTTGCCTGAAATTCTTTTCTGTGACTGTCCTGATAGTATAACTTTTCTGTCATCTTATTCTTACATCCTCTCCGGCGCCTCAAATCCCAGAACATCAATACATGCTTCCAGAACATTCTTTGTCACCTTCAGAAGTGCGATGTAACTCTTCTGCTTTTCCTCATCCTCTTCTGCAAGGATCCGTGTCTCATGATAAAACCGGTTAAATGCATTGGCAAGGTCATAGATATACGCACAGATCTTGTGTGGTGCCAGTTCTTCAAATGCCGTTTCCATCACTTCGTTATATTTTACCACTTCCAGCATCAGCGCTTTTTCGCTCTCACTTGTTGCTCCAGCAACCTTAAGCCCTTCCAGCTCATGTCCGGATGCCTGATATTTATTCAGAATCGACTTGATACGGACGATCGTATACAGAATATACGGTCCTGTATTGCCTTCAAACGAGGTAAAGCGGTCTACATCAAACACATAATCCTTAGATGCCTGGTTGGACAGATCCCCGTATTTGATTGCTGCCATGCCGACGATCTTTGCAGTTTCCTTTGCTTCCGCCTCTTCTACCGTACGGTTTTCATCGATCTTACGATACATCTCTTCAGTGATCTCCGCAATCAGGTTCTCCAGACGCATCACGCCGCCTTCTCTGGTCTTAAACGGTTTTCCGTCCTTTCCGTTCATCGTTCCGAATCCCAGGAACTTAAGACTCGTTTCTTCCGGAACGATCCCAGTCTTTTTTGCAGCACGGAATACCTGAACAAAGTGCAGTTCCTGGCGCTTGTCTACCACATATATGATTCGATCCGGACGATAGTCTTCCACCCTCTGTACCAGAGTTGCAAGATCCGTCGTTCCATACAAAGAAGCCCCGTCGGACTTCTGGATCATACATGGCGGAATCTCTTTTGTATCCGTCTCTTCCTGCACATCAATGACCAGTGCTCCCTGATCCTGATGCGCATATCCGTCTTTCTTCAGGCGTTCGATCATATCCGGGATATAGGCCTGTGCATCAGACTCTCCCTTCCACAGATCAAAATCCACATTCAGATTCGCATAATTCTTCTTCAGATCCGTCACAGACACATGCATGATATGATTCCAGATCGCGGTATATCCTCTGTGTCCATTCTGCAGAAGATAGGTCGCATGTAATGCATTCTCCCGGTAAGCCTCATCCTCTTTTGCTCTGCCGCTGGCAGTCGGATAGATCTCCTCCAGCTCTCCTATGGTAAATGGTGCTTCCTGCGGATATTCTCCCTCAAAAGCATCGTCAAAATACGGAAGATCCGGCTTACGTTCTCTAAGTTCTGTAATGATCAGTCCCATCTGATATCCCCAGTCGCCCAGATGGATATCTCCAAGAACCTTATGTCCCATCTTTCTGGAAATGCGTTTTACACTTTCACCGATGATCGCAGAGCGCAGATGTCCGACATGCAGCGGCTTTGCTACATTCGGTCCGCCATAATCCACAACGATCATCTCCGGATTCTCTGTCTTTTCCAGTCCCAGATCCGAAGACTCTTCCATCTGGTTCAGATAATCCGCAACGTATTCTTCCTTCAGTTTCATATTAATAAATCCCGGCTTCACAGCACCCGCCTCTGACAGACATCTGCTGTCCTGCAAAAGTGCAACCACATCCTCTGCGATCATAATCGGAGCCTTGTGATACGTTTTTGCTCCGGCCATCGCACCGTTACACTGATATTCACACAGGTCCGGTCTGTTGGATAATGTTACTTTTGCATATTTCCGGTCATATCCTGCCTTTTCAAACGCCTCTGCAAGTTCTTCTGCAATCAGGTCCATAATTTTCTTCATATGATTCCCTCCATTCATCTTAGTTATTCTAACACAAGGATTCCACAGCAACAACCATATCTTAAAACAAATATTGCAAAAAATACCAGTATGTGGTATATTATCAGTAACAATTACTATTATTAAATAAATGGAGGTTTTCTATGAATACAAAAGCATTTCGCAATTTATCCTATGGTGTGTATGTCATCTCCTCGCTGGACGATGGCCGCTGTACCGGATGTATCGCCAACAGTGTGATGCAGATCACTTCTTCTCCTGCCACGATCGCGGTCAGTATGAACCATGACAACTTTACCAATTCCTGTATCGCGGACAGTGGATTATTCTCTGTATCCATTCTGTCCGAACAGTCTGACCCGTCTCTGATCGGAAGATTCGGATTCCAGTCCGGAAAAGACACCTTCAAATTTGCAGGTGTAGACTTTACCCTTACCGACAGCGGACTTCCGATCGTCAACGATGCCTGCAGCTACATCTGCTGTAAAGTGATCGACAAGATGGAGACCAGTACACACACGGTATTTCTCGGGGAAGTCATCGATGCCGATGTCCTGAAGTCCGAACCTGCTATGACTTATGCTTACTACCACAATGTAATCAAAGGAAAAAGCCCGAAAAACGCTCCTTCCTATCAGCCGGAAGAAGAGGATTCCAGGGCTTCGTCATCTGAAAAATGGGTATGCGGCATCTGTGGATATGTATACGAAGGAGAAGTTCCATTTGAAGAACTCCCGGATACTTACGTATGTCCGATCTGTAAACAGAGCAAAGACAAATTCCAAAAGCAGTAGGCGCTTATTGTTCTAGAATACTGCCTGAATCAGGAACATGTAGAGTACGGTTCCAACTCCGATACTCAACAGATTGTTTCGTTTCCACACGTGAAGAACAGCTGTCACCAGTACGGCGATCAGCTCCGGGATTCCGTGTGGATAAGCAATTACCGTTGTTGTTTTCAGGCAGTATACTACAAGCATTCCGATCACGGCCGGAGTCAGTACCTTTCCCAGATACTGTACAACCTTTGGAATCTCCTTTCCCTTCGGAAATATCAGAAAAGGAACCAGTCGTGTGGCAAATGTCGCAGCAGCCACCACCAATATGATCAAAAAGGATCTAACTGCACTGATCGGCATCCCGGACCCCCTCCTTTCTCGCATCGTTTTCTTCTTTTTCTTTCTTCTCTTCATCCAGTCTGGTTCTGGAAACAAATAGCACCAGAATAATCAAGAGCATAGACGGAAGCACGAATTGGTCTGCCCCAAAGATCTGCAGACAGATAAATGCTGCTCCAACACCGATCATCTCCGGAATCCGGTTTTTCTTGTCCATCCACTGCTCCACAAATATCACGACGAACAAAGCCGTCATTGCAAAATCTATCCCTTCTGAATTAAAGGGAATCAATGTTCCTGCAAGTCCTCCGATGGCAGATCCGATGACCCAGTAAGCCTGATCCATAAGAGAGATCGCAAAAAGGAACTTTTCCTCATCCACCCCTTCCGGAATCCTGGTCGTGCATAACAGCGAATACGTTTCATCCGTAAGGCCGAAGATCATATACCATCTCTTCTTTCCCATATGATTGAATTTATCCAGAAGTGATATTCCATAAAATATATGTCTGATATTTACCATCAGTGTCATGAAGATCATCTGGAAAAAGGACACCCCCGGCGCAAAAAAGTTCACTGCAAGATATTGTCCCGATCCCGCATAGACCATGATACTCATAAAGATCGCCCACAGAAAGGAATATCCTTTTTCGGCAAACATCACCCCAAATGCAATCCCGATAAACAGATACCCGGTCAGAACCGGTATCGTATAGGGAAATGCTTTTTTAAATGCATATTTATATTCTGACATCACATACCATCCTTTGTACTGTTTATAATTCTGTTTTCTACCGCATATGACGGATGAAAACGCACAAAAAAAGAGCCTGTTTCTTATTACAGAAATCGGCTCTGAATCTCATATCAACTTCCGGTGGAATTCTCATAAGCATCTTTCAGATCACTGAGGGCCTCCTGCAACAACGCATCTGACTGAACCGCTTCCTGATACGCCTGCCGCGTCTCACTTATGAGAGCCTGCACATCCTCGTGCTGTGCGATCTTCTGAATGTAAGATGCAACTTCATCATCTTCAGCTTTCGCACTGACCTGACAGATTCCATTCTCATCCTTCGTCACGTATACCGTACTCAGTCCCGGCACTTCCGTATAGATGTCTCTGATCTTCATATCATATCTGACAAACGCCACATATGTATCCTTGTATTTTCCAAGTTTTGTATAGACCTGCATGTGATCATAGGACTCTACAAATTCCTTTTCATCTTTCAGAGAATCATAATATACTTCTACAGCATCGGTTACTTCCGGAGCAAAGGCTGATTGAAGCGGATTCGTCTCCATATATTCACATCCGGAATTTTCTTCTTTCGGCTTCTTTTCACTTATCTTCTGTGCTTTTTCTTCTTTCGCTTCTGTAAGGCCAAATCCGACAGTTCCTACCAGAAACACCAGAAAAAACAAAATCAGCAGTATTCCCACTCTGTTTCTTTTCTGCTTTCTGTATCCGGCGGAAGTATCTCTTTTTCCCTCCATAAGACTACCTCCATTGAAAAGCACTTAAAAAAAGTACACACCCGGGCGGATTCGAACCGCCGCTCCCGCCTCCGGAGGGCGGTGCTCTATCCCCTGAGCTACGGGTGCATATACATTCTTTATGAAATTACCTTTGTAATATTAACACATTTAGCGGATAAAGTAAAGGAAATGATTTCGACATTTCTCACATTTCCTTTACTTTTCTTTTATTTCAGATAATTACAGGAGCAGTTTTCCCTCTTTCCTGTCATAATAATATGCCTGATTCGAAAGGACTTCTTCCGGATCCACCTGCGTTTCATTGATTTCTCTTATGATCTCATCAAGATCGTCCTTTGCCGGCGCATCACTCTCAGCTACGATGATCGTCTCATGTACACTGCTCGGAAGTACGTAATAATTCTCTTTCAGACGCTCTGCAATCTTCGCAAGCCGCCCATCATAGAGAATCGCAGACGCTCCAAAGCTTCGCGTCCGGTTACTGAAAACGTACATTACATTTCTTCCTTCATATTCCCGATGCCCGGTCAACTCTTCAATCACAGCCTTCATCGTACAGAACTCATCCGGAAGCAGATATTCTGTATTCCTGTGTGCCGCCTGATAAACCATTTCTTTTGACACATTCCATGATCTCAGATGCTCATTGCGGACCAGTACGGATGCAATCCCAAAGGGCCCCGTTTCCAGAAGTACGTAAAATACGACTGCAAGATCCAGATATCCGACCGACGGAATCTGCTTTAAAAGCTCCTGATTTTTTTCCCGATTGATCAGGCGATATACAAGCTTTCTTTGAATCGCAGAATAATCTTTTATTGGATTTCCTTTCCAGGGGCGCTCAAACCGCACCTCCTCATACAGCTTCAGGATATTACTCACAATTGCTTCCAGCGAAACACCTCTCTGGAACTGCTGGTAATATTCCTCCAGATAAATCGTCGGAGATACATTGATTCCCCGCTCTGCCAGCATAATTCCGTATCGCCTGATGCCATTATTCTTCATATTTGTGTGAAGATGTACTGTAATATTATCTCTCACCTCCTTTTTTAAAATGCTCTCTACTGCCCGAATAAACTGATCGTATGTCATATATCTTCCTTTCCCGGCAGCGATTTCAAGATTTTGTGGAAATATGGCAGATTATGCCTTTTGAAAATTTAAGAAACAATGATGAAATATTATGGTAGCTACAATTATAAAAAAGCCCTGCAGAAATTGCAAGGCTTTTTTCACATAATGAATAAACAAAATTATGCTCTGGAAAGGTATGCTCCTGTACGGGTGTCGATCTTGATCTTCTCACCCTGCTCTACGAACAGCGGAACATTAACCTTTGCACCTGTCTCAACGATCGCCGGCTTGGTTGCACCTGTAGCTGTGTTACCCTTTACTCCAGGCTCTGCCTCTGTGATCACAAGCTCAACGCTGAGCGGCGGCTCAATTGCAAATACATTCCCCTGATAAGAAGCAACTGTTACGTTCTCATTCTCTTTTACAAACTTCAGAGAATCGCCAACTGTCTCTTCTCCAACCGGAATCTGATCATAGGTCTCATTGTCCATAAAGTAGTACAGAGTTCCGTCATTATACAGATACTGCATGTTCTTTCTATCGATGTGTGCAGTCGTGATCTGCTCATCCGGATTGAAAGTTCTTTCAATCACACCGCCCTTGATGATATCTCTCATCTTTACACGTACGAAAGCAGCGCCTTTTCCTGGCTTAACATGCTGGAAATCAATTACCTGATATACATTCCCTTCGATCTCTACTGTGATGTTTGTCTTCCATTCAAACTTTGCCATTAGTATAATCCTCCTTAGTCGTGCCCGAATAGCACTTAACGTTCTATCGCTCTATTCATTCTATAATAGATTACGGCTTTTTTCAACCTTTTTTTCATGCTTCAGGCTCTTCTTATAGAAGTGCAATACAATTTTTTCCAGATATCTCTTCAAAACAATCTGAATCTCTTCTTTGGGATGGATCGGCTTTACCAGAATATTCGGGATTCCGGCACGTTTTGCTCCCCAGACATCCGTAAACAGCTGATCTCCGATAAAGACCGTTGTATCTCTGTCCGTCCCCATGATCTCCATTGCTCTGATATAATTCTTCGTGGAAGGCTTGTGTGCATCATACACATAATCCACCTGAACATCTTTGTTAAACATCTCAACTCTTGGCTTCTGATTATTGGAAATCAGACAGCAGCGATACCCGATCGCTTTTAACCTTTCAAACAGTGCGATCGCCCTGTGATCTGCCGGCGCTCCATGCGGAACCAACGTATTGTCGATATCAAAGATCAGTCCGCGAACACCGTTTTCATACATTTTTTCAAAATCAATGACATACGTGGATGCCACATACTTATCCGGGAAAAAACAATCAAACATCCTACTCTTCTATCTCCTGCAAACGCTGAACCAGTTCTTCGCATACCTGAAGAACGGTCTTGTGATCTGTGTTAATTACAATATCTGCTGCCGCTTCGTATTTTCCACGGCGCTGTTCCATCAGCTCGGCAATTCCCTCTACATTCTTTCTTCCGTTCAGCACCGGTCGGTCATTGCTGTCTTTGACACGCTCATATACAACCTCCGGACTTGCAGTAAGAAGAACGACTCTTCCGTTTTTCTTCATCTCTTCCACATTGCGTTCCCGAAGTGCTGCTCCTCCTCCACAGGAGATCACCGTATTCTTTCTGTCCTGCATCTCGATCAGGAGACTGGTTTCAAGATCCCGGAAATATTCTTCCCCGTAAGTCGCAAAAATATCCGGAATACTCATCTCTTCACGCTCTGCGATCACCTGATCCATCTCAACGATCTCCATATCAAACATCGTGCTCAGGTAATCGGATATCGTACTCTTTCCCGCTCCCATGAATCCGATCAGTACAATATTATAATCAAACAGTTTTCTCGCCTGTATTCTTTTACTATTACGTAAAATACAGCGAAATACATCAAAAATTTCTTCTTTATATTTATTATCCGCCAGTTTCTCTTCCAGTCTGTTTTTCTGCTTCTTCTCCTGCTGAGGCTGCAGAATTGCCATGCCATATTCTTCTTTATATGCCATGATCTTCTCAACAATTGCATTGCGTTCTGCCAGGGCATCAATAATCTTGTCATCACACAATGCCAGCTGTTCTCTGTACATCTCCAAATCATTCATGTCTGTTTTCTCCTGTCTTATCCTGTAAATCCATTTGTATATTCGTGTGTATTATAGCAGTATTTCCAGTGATAAGCAAGAAAAATGCAACCGACATGCGGTATGTGATGTCCTGATATTAAAACTCTTTTCTCTCCATAACCCGCAGCGAAATCAGTGCAGATATTCCAAGCATCAGTGCCCATACCAGCAGTAATATGGCAGTCATACTACCGAAGCTTGCCTGATCCAGTTTTTCCAATATTGCGGTAAAATTGACGGATGTCCCTTCCGCAATCTTAACAAAAACAAGTGCCACCACAAAAGCCAGAGCAAACACTGCAAAAAATGCCATTCTGCTCTTTTCCGCACCAAATTTCAACTGAAGCGGAATACTGATCGCAAGGATCATACCTGCCACTACCAGTGCGACAACACTGACTACTCCCAGTTCCTGCGGTTCTATCTCCAGCTTGCGGACCATGACAAATACGAAGTCCAGAGCCGTAACTATCAGCCAGGCAAGAAATGACGTCAGTACACCAAATAAATATTTTTCAGCAACATATCCTTTCCTGCTGATCGGCAGAGAAAAAAGGTACGCCGCTCCGTTATCATACTCATCATAAGAAATCGTGCTCATGGTGAACATGGAAAACATCATAGTTGCATAAGTAATGGTAAAATAAGGACTGTCATTCGTGACCAAAAACATAAAAGTGATCAGCCCAATTATAAGAAAAAACTGTTTCTGATTTTTCAAAAGTTTAAAATCTTTAATCAATAAACCCTTCATTACTTTTCACCTCGAATCATCATCATAATCAATTCATCAATAGTTCCTTTTTCTATCACAATCTCCGGATAATTTTCACTGTAAAACTGCTTCTGATTCGTCAGACAGGTATATCCGAATTCCTCTTTTTTATGACGCAGGATATAAGACTGATCCAGCTTTTCAAACTGTTGCTGAGTTACCTTCAGCACTCCGTATTCACTGAGCAAAACATCCGTCTCTTCATGCAGAACGATATTTCCTCCGTCAATCATATACAGATCATCACAAAAACCTTCCAGATCACTGGAAATATGAGAACTGATTAATATGGTGCGATCGTTCTGTTCCATATATTCCCGCAGAAGATTCAGGATCGCATCTCTTGCGATCACATCCATTCCCGCTGTCGGCTCATCCAGAATCAGCAGTCTGGCATTGTGAGAAAGTGCCGCAAGTACCTGGAGCTTCCGTTTCATACCGGTGGAAAATTCTTTGATCTGTTTCTTTAACGGAAGCTGAAATTCCTTACATTTCTCCAGGAACCATACTTCTTCAAACTGCGAATACATGCTCCGAAGCATCGGAAGCAGATCCTCAATGCTTAGGTATCCGCTGAAACCGGAATCTGCAAGGACCACACCGATTGCTTCTCTGTCCTTCGCTGTCAGCTCCGTCGCCGGCTTATTCATGATCATGATCCGGCCCCCATCTGTGCGGATCAGGTTCAGCGCAGCCTTAAATGCAGTACTTTTTCCGGCGCCGTTCGGTCCGATCAGACCGGTAATACATCCTTTTTGTACTTCCATTGAACAGTTTAATTCAAAATCACGATAGTTTTTTCTGACATTTTCCATTTTCAACATCGCACTTAATCCTCCAAAACAATCTGAAATAATTCTGCAATCTCCTGATTGCTCATTCCACAGCTTCTGCCTTTTCGGATGGCCATCTCCAAATCAGCTTCTACTTCTCTTTTCTTCTCCTCCAGCATCGTCATCTGATTTGCGCACGCCACGAAGCTTCCTTTGCCGTGAACCGTGACCACGAATCCCTCTTCTTCCAGAGCATCGTATGCCTTCTTTACAGTCAGTGCACTGACTTTGAGTTCCTTAGCTAATGTACGAACTGACGGGAGCATCGTTTCTTCCTGCAATTCCCCGTGCATGATCTTTTCCTTGAGCTGATCACAGATCTGCTCGTAGATCGGCTGCATGGAAGAATGATTGATAATCACATTCATGTTACCCCTCCTTCGTTATAAACAGTATATAACAGTTTGTAACTGTTGTCAACTGTTTTATACTGTTTATTCTATATTTGTTATATTTCCATTAAAAAAAGGAAGTTCCGCTCCATAGCTGACTCTTCAGTTATAGAGCGACACTTCCTTCTAAATTGTACGTTTTCAGACAGCGCAGGCGGAATCTCCATCACTGCAGTCCCTGATTAGCAGATCTTGCAGATCCATCCTTCCGGAGCTTCGATGCGTCCCATCTGGATTCCGGTCAGTGTATCGTACAGTTTCTTTGTCACAGGTCCCATCTCTTCCATTCCGCTTGGGAAACAGATCTCTTTTCCGTGATCCACGATCTTTCCTACCGGAGAGATAACAGCTGCGGTTCCGCAGAGTCCACATTCTGCAAAGTCTTTTAACTCATCAATGTGTACTTCTCTTTCTTCCACTTCAAGTCCAAGATAGTGTTCCGCAACATACATCAGTGAACGTCTTGTAATGGATGGAAGAATGGTAGAGGACTTCGGAGTTACCACTTTGTTATCCTTTGTCACAAACAGGAAGTTCGCTCCGCCTGTCTCCTCAACTTTTGTTCTCGTAGCAGCATCCAGATACATATTTTCATCATATCCTTCTGCGTGAGCAGTTACAATTGCATGAAGGCTCATAGCGTAGTTCAGACCAGCCTTAACATGTCCCGTTCCATGCGGTGCAGCACGGTCAAAATCAGATACTTTAATCGTGATCGGCTTAGCTCCGCCCTTGAAGTACGGACCAACCGGTGTTGTAAATACACGGAACTGATACTCATCTGCCGGTTTTACACCAATAACAGAACTGGAGCCAAACATATATGGTCTTACATACAGTGTTGCTCCGGATCCATACGGCGGAACATATGCTGCATTGGCAGCTACTACCTGTTTCACAGCTTCCACGAATTTATCCTCCGGATATACCGGCATTTCAAGTCGTGCAGCTGAATCTGCCATTCTTTTTGCATTCAGATCCGGACGAAATGTTACGATATGTCCGTCCTCTGTTGTATATGCTTTCATACCTTCAAAACATGTCTGCGCATACTGCAATACACCTGCACATTCATTAATTACTACATTTGCATCGGAGGTAAGGGTACCTTCGTCCCATGTTCCATTCTTGTAATTGGAAACGAATCTCTTATCTGTCTGCACATAACCAAAGCCAAGATTTGACCAGTCAATATTTTTCTTTTCCATTGTATATTCCTCCGTCCTTTTAACAACTGATTTATTTTCTGCGTCTATTATAATACGTTACTTTTCAAAATTCAAGAGCGCACTCTGTTTTTTATTCAATAGTTCAGCCATATTCTTACCGTTCCATCATACTGATAGATTCAATCCCGACGCTTCCGCCTCTGACTACCTCTATACTCTTGAACTCTTCCTTCATCAGCTTAATCACCGCATCATTTTTCGTAGCGGTCTGAACAAACTCCAGAAGCAGACTGTCTTTTCCGTAATCGATCACCTTTGCTTTAAATGTCTCCGCGATCTGGAAGCACTCCACCTTATCCTCCGGTGTGCATTTGCGTACTTTTACATACAGGATCTCTTTCATACGAACAAATACATCTGTAAAATCTATCACTTTAATGACCTCAACCAGACGATTCAGCTGTTTCTTGATCTGTTCAAATGTCTCATCGTCACTGACTGTTGCAATCGTCATTCTGGATATGGTAGGATCTTCTGTCGTTCCAACTGTAAGGCTGTCCAGGTTGTAGGACTTTCCGGAAAAGAGTCCGGATATCTTGGAGAGGACGCCCACCTGGTTCTCCACATACAGGGAGATCCAGCGTTTCTTCATATTATTGTTGCTCATATCTATCTGCTCCTTTCATATCTTCTCTTGCTTAACAATCCAATATCATATCTTCCAGTGTTCCGCCCGGCTGAATCATCGGATATACCAGATCTTCAGGATCAATGTCAAATTCGATGACATACGGTGTTTTTTTGCTCTTCATGGCTTCACGGAATGCCGGTTCGATCTCTTCTTTCTTTGTAACATGGATGCCTTTTGCCCCATAGCTTTCCGCCAGTTTCATAAAGTCCGGTGTATATGGCGGACATTCTACTTCCCCACATTTGCCTCTGCAGGCTGCTCCGGAACGCAGACAGGTCATGGAATAACGTTTTCCGTAGAACAGTTTCTGCCACTGACGAACCATTCCAAGATTGTTATTATTAAAGATACAACTGATGATCGGAAGCTCTTCGAGCACCGCAGTCGCAAGTTCCTGACTGTTCATCTGCATACCGCCGTCCCCGGAAATTGAGATGACCGGTACATCCGGATTGCCGATCTTGGCTCCGATCGCTCCCGGAAGGCCATATCCCATTGTACCGAGTCCGCCGGACATCAGGAGCTTTTTCTTTTCTGTGATCTCAATAAACTGTGCCGTGAACATCTGATGCTGTCCCACATCTGTTACAATAATGGCTTCATCAAATACACGATTGATCGTCTCAATCACATCCTGTGGTGTCATGATCGGTTTCTTTTTCATGACAAGCGGATGTTCCATCTTCCACTCACCAACTTCATCCAGCCACTTTTTCGTGTCGCATTCCGTCACATATTCCAGCATCTTTGTAATTGCTTCTTTTGCATCTGCAACGATCGGAACATCTACCTGCACATTTTTTGAAATTGCCGCCGTATCAATATCTATATGTACAATCTGTGCATGCGGGGCAAATGAATGCAGTTTTCCGGTAATACGGTCATTAAATCTGGTTCCGATCGAGAACAACAGATCACATTCATTTACTGCCATGTTGCAGGCATATGCACCGTGCATGCCAAGGTTTCCTACATACAGCGGATGATTCGTCGGAATCGCACCTCTTCCCATGACCGTCGTAACAACCGGCACCTTCGTCTTTTCTACCAGTTCCGTAAACTCCCGGTTCGCATGTGCGATATTCACGCCTCCGCCCGCAAGGAATAATGGTCTTTCAGCCTTGGAGAGCATTTTGATCGCACGCTTTAACTGCCCGATATGAACCCGCGTATTCGGTTTATATCCCCGGATATTGACTTCCTGCGGATATTCAGCATCCCCAAGCTCTGCCATGACATCCTTCGGAAGATCGACCAGCACCGGACCCGGACGTCCTGTTCTCGCAATGTAAAAGGCTTCTTTTAAGATACGTCCCAGATCCTCTCTATTTCTGACAGTAATTCCATATTTGGTAATGCTTCTGGTAATTCCAACGATATCAACCTCCTGGAACGCATCATTTCCGATCAGATGTCTTGCTACCTGACCGGTAAAGCATACCAGAGGAACACTGTCATAATATGCTGTTGCAAGTCCGGTCACCAGATTCGTTGCCCCAGGGCCACTGGTTACCAGGCATACCCCAACCTTACCTGTAGAGCGCGCATACGCATCTGCCTCATGCACCAGCGCTACCTCCTGTCTTGGCAGGATCACTTTTGTATAATCCTGTTTATACAATTCATCACTGATGTCAATCGTACATGCTCCCGGATACCCGAATATTGTATCCACGCCTTCCTCCCTCAGCGCCTTTACCAACAACTTGTTTCCACTGATTTTTCTCATGTTACATACCTCCTTCACGCAAAAGGTGTTTTCCTTATCTTTTTCCGGATATCTGCGAAAAAAAACCCTAAGCTGAATGCTTAGGGCGAATGTTCCATCCGTGTTACCACCTAAATTCAGAGAAATGCTTCTCTGCTCTCTGCCAGTACGGGAAATTCCTGCTTCTGCTTCCTCTCCGATACTGCTCCCCTTTAACGCCGGGACTGCGTTGAAGTCTACTCGGATCCGGCAATGCCGTCCCTTTCGGTTCACTGCTCGAAGGCTACTTCCACAAGTCTTTCACGAAGATTCTCACCACACATCTTCTCTCTTTGCTTCCGGAACTTATGTACTCCTCCTCGTCGTAGCATTTTTCTGAATAATTATTTTTCATTATATCGACAATATGCATAAATTGTCAACCGTTTTTCTTTTACAATTGTTGATCTATTTTATGAACTTTCTAATACATTTATAACATTTTTCTCCAGAGCAAACGAATACTCTGTATTTTTTATGAAATTTTTCATTTTCTTGCATTTTTTACATCAAAAGCTATGGAATATTTTCACAAAAAATTATACAATATAGATACTAGAAGTTAAGGGAGGATTTATCATGAAACACAACAGTATGTTAGCGATGATATTAGCCGGTGGTAGAGGCTCACGTCTTCACGAACTGACAAATAAAGTTGCAAAACCAGCCGTTTCCTATGGCGGCAAATACCGTATTATTGATTTCCCACTCAGCAACTGTGCCAACAGTGGAATTGATGTAGTCGGTGTATTGACACAATATGAATCTATTCTTTTGAACAGTTATGTTGCTGCCGGAAGGCGCTGGGGACTTGATGCCAAAGACAGCGGTGTATTTGTTCTGCCGCCTCGTGAGAAAGCAGATGTCAATCTGGATGTTTACCGTGGAACTGCAGATGCCATCTCTCAGAATATTGATTTCATCGACACTTATTCTCCGGAATATATCCTGGTTCTTTCCGGAGACCACATCTACAAGATGGACTACGATAAGATGCTGAAAGAGCACAAAGCACAGAATGCGGATGCAACAATCGCTGTAATCGAAGTTCCTATGAAAGAAGCCAGCCGTTTTGGAATCATGAACACCGATGAAGCCGGACAGATCGTAGAATTTGAAGAAAAGCCGGAGCATCCGAAGAGCAATCTTGCTTCTATGGGTATCTACATATTCAACTGGAAGCTTCTGCGCAAGATGCTGGTTGCCGACATGAAGAATCCGGATTCCAACCACGATTTCGGAAAAGACATTATTCCTGCTCTTCTGAATGACGGAAGAAAACTGTATGCATACAAGTTCAAGGGATACTGGAAAGATGTCGGAACCATCGATTCTCTCTGGGAAGCAAACATGGATCTTCTCGGAAAGAACAATGAACTCGATCTGCATGATTCTTCCTGGAAGATCTATACGGAAGATGTAACCTGTCTTCCTCAGTATGTCGGACCAAATGCAAAGATTGACCGTGCATTCATTACACAGGGATGTGTTCTTGACGGAGAGGTAAAGAATTCCGTATTGTTCACCGGCGCAAAGGTTGGAAAAGACGCTAAGATCATCGACAGCGTCCTGATGCCGGGTGTTGTCGTAGAAGACGGTGCTGTTGTAACCCGGGCTCTGGTTGCGGATAATGTAAAGATTGGGGCAGGTGCCGTAGTCGGAAGTGCAGACAGTGAACATATTGAACTGGTTTCCAAACGTGTAAAGGGGGTAGAATAATATGGCAAAAGCATTCGGAATTGTTAGTTTCGCCGGAAATCATGTACAGGTGGAAGGAATGCAGGAATACCGTCCGGTAGGAGCCTTCTCCTTCCTGGGACGTTATCGTGTCATTGACTTCCCGATCTCCAATATGAGTAACAGTGGAATTGACCACATTCAGGTCTATATCAGAAGAAAACCGCAGTCTCTGACTGCTCATGTCGGCAGCGGACGCCACTACAACATTAACTCCAAGAGCGGAAGTATCCGGATTCTGTATTCTGATCTCGGAATGAACTTAAGTATCTATAATAACGATATCGCCGCTTACATCGAAAATATGGAATATATCGAGAAAGAACGCAGTCCGTATGTAGTCATTGCACCAAGCTATATGATCTACACCGCTGATTATAATAAGCTGCTTCAGGCTCATATCGATTCCGAAGCAGATATCACATTATTATACCATTCCGTTGATAATGCAAAAGAATCCTTTATCAACTGTAATACTCTGAATCTGAATCGCCAGAAAGGTGTATTGTCCATCGAATCCAATCATGGAAATGCAAAAAATAAAAACATCTTCATGGATACCTATGTTATGAAGAAAGAATTATTTATCGATCTGATCTACAAAGCAAAAAAGACATCTTCTGCCTTTACTTTTGCAGATATCGTCAGTGCATCCTGTGAAGATCTGGATATCCGCGGTATTTCCCACAGAGGATATTTTGCAGCGATTCCGGATTTCAAGAGCTACTATGATGCCAACCTTTCACTGATCGATTTCAAAGCAGCTCAGGCTTTATTCGATCCTGACTGGCCGATCTACACAAGAACCAACGACTCCTGCCCGACTCAGTATTTTGAGAGCGCAGACGTAAAATCTTCTGTCGTTTCCAACGGATGTCTGATTGAAGGATCTATCGAGAATTCCGTAGTTGGACGTGGCTGTATCATCAAAAAGGGCGCTGTGATCAAGAACAGTGTTGTATTACCTGGCGCTCTCATTGGTGAGGATGTGCATATTGAAAATCAGGTCATTGATAAAAATGCAAAGGTAACACATGCAAAAGAACTGATCTCTGATCCGGAAAAACCGGGTTATGTAAGAAGATACGATGTCCTGTAAATTATTTTAACAATAACAGGCCGGTACAAAAGTGGCTTTTACCAGATGCCACTTTTGTACCGGCCCTTTTATTCTTGATACGGATTATCGTCTGCGTACAAAGCAGATATATGATTTCTTTGAGGAACCTTATATTCCTTCTCTTACTACCTCACATGCGATTGTTTTCCACGAAATATTGCTCACATCTGCAGATTTCGTCTCTCCGGCTTCTATGCACTCTTCCAGTACATCTTTGAGTCTTTGTTCAAATGCCGGAAGTTCCTCCAAAACCGGTTCATCCGCATTTCTCATCTCCGGAAGCCGGACATATCTGATATCCGCTCCGGGCACTGTTTCCTTCATCCATTCCCGGATTCCCGGAAGCTCCGTCATGACCACCCGGTCACCACAGGCCAGTGCTTCAATCACCGTCAGCGGAAGTCCCTCAAAAAATGAGGGCAGCACAAAGATATCACATGCATTGTATACTTTCGCAAGCTCCGGCTGTGTCAGCTTACCAAGAAATTTCACCTTACACGCACAGAGCTTCGACAACTCTACGATTTCCTGGTATTCTTTCTGGTTTCCGGCTCCCCCGGCAAGCAGAACTTCCAGTTCCTCTTCCCGGTACGGCAGCTGGCGCAGAGCTCTCATCAGACTCATGACGCCTTTCTTCCCTGCAATCTTACCGGCATATGCAATCCGGATTTTCCCATCCAGACTGCTCTTTTTGGGTCCGTCTGTCCAAAACACCTCACTGTTATAGCCGGTGCCCACAACCTGAACCTTCGCAGGATCCAGTCCATAGATCTCAAGAATCTTCACCTTCTGTGCCTGTTGAAGCGCATATACCCGGTCCAGCGCACAGATCTGTGTCCGGATGTATTCTGTTTCCAGACTGTTTTTCTGCATCTGCCTGAGATCTGTATTGTGGCAGAATCCATAAACTCGCCGGCCCGGAAAATGTTCCCGGACAATCGCTGTCAGAAGATACAGATGATGACACAGGATCACATCCGGATTCAGCTCTTCCACCGCCTTTTTCAGTACATTTACAAATGCATTTTTAAACTGCTCCGTCATCTCAGGGGTCAGATCACAGTATCTGGTACTGACATATGGCATCTCATCCGACATTCCCACGATCGGATACGGAAGATCCTCCTGTTCAAAATAAACCGGATAGAATCCCACTCTATCCGGCAATTCGATTGCATCTTCTCTATTGATACCAGCGACAACTGCCTGTTCATGTCCTTCTTCGTCCATCGCTTTTACAAGCTCTGTAAGATAGATTCCACTTCCTGTACTGTTGGGTTTCTGCGCAGTAACACTTAATATCTTCATCTTCTCTACACTCTTTCGTATATCGTAAATACATATTCAAGGTCAAAATATGTCTGCTCATCACTGATCTTTGTCATCTTCCACTGAGGATCTTCATCCAGATTCGGAAAATAGGTATCTGCATCATATGCATGATCAATCCTTGTCACATAAGCCCTGTGACAATATGGAAGGAGCTGCCTGTAGATACTCTCGCCTCCGATCACAAAAATATCCTCTGATTCATATTTTTTCAGTTCCTCGACCATCTCTTTTATCGTATGAACGACAACGACTCCGTTCACGTGATATTCAGGATCAGAGGTCAGTACAATATTTATGCGGTTCTTCAGCGGCTGACCGCCCGGAAAGCTTTCCAGTGTCTTTCTTCCCATCGCAACTACTTTTCCTTTGGTCTGTTCCCGGAAAAACTTCATATCCTGCGGAATACTGACCAGTAATTTATTGTCTTTTCCAATCGCCCAATTTTTATCTACTGCAACAATCAGATTCATCCTTCTCTCCTCCTGTATCTGCAAGATTTCTGCTAGATTGCAACCGGTATATTTCTGATCTGTTCATGTGTCACATAATTGATCAGCTTCACATCATCTCTGGTAAAATCATAAAAATCCTTCACGTCCGGATTCAGCCAGAACTCCGGTGCCGGAAGCGGCTCTCTGCTGATCAGTTCCTCTATCAGCGGAACATGACGGTCATAGATATGTGCATCTGCAATCACGTGAACGAGCTCTCCGACCTCCATATCACACACCTGTGCCAACATGTGAAGAAGCACCGCATACTGGCATACATTCCAGTTATTTGCGGCCAGCACATCATTGGAACGCTGATTCAGAATTCCGTTCAATGTCAGTTTTTCATGACCGGGCTTCTTCGTAACATTGAATGTCATGCTGTATGCACATGGATACAGATTCATCTCATGCAGATCCTGATGCACATAGATATTCGTCATGATCCTTCTGCTGTAGGGGTTATGTTTCAGATCATAGATTACCCTGTCCACCTGATCAAACATTCCTTCTTTATATTGGTGCTTTACTCCCATCTGGTAACCATAGGCTTTTCCGATCGAACCATCTTCATCCGCCCAGCTGTCCCAGATATGGCTGTGCAGATCATGAATATTATTGGACTTCTGCTGCCAGATCCATAACAGTTCATCCGTACAGCTTTTGATCGCTGTTTTCCGAAGCGTCAGTGCCGGAAACTCTTTTGACAGATCATATCGATTAACCACTCCGAATTTCTTGATCGTATATGCCGAAGTTCCGTCTTCCCAGACCGGACGCACCTTTTCCCCCTGTGTATCCGTTCCGTTATCAATAATATCTCTGCACATGTCAATAAAGACTCTGTCCGCATAACTCATATTTCGCATTCTCCTTTTTTACTATGTGACTGTGAACTGAAGCTTTATGGATCACTGATATTATACAGAACTCTCTCCAGCATCTTTTCCAGGGCTTCTTTTTCTTTTCTGTTCATTCCCAGTGTCAGATTCTTATCTATCTTCTTTCTGTCGGCTTCCATACGTCTCTGGATATCATAAGCCTTCTCTGTCGGATAGATATTCTTGCATCTTTTATCCTTGTTACTTGGAACGATCAGAATAAATCCTTTTTCATCCAGTCTTTTCAGTATTCCTGTGACCGTCGGATTCTTCAGGCACAATGCCTTTTCAATGTCCTTCTGATTCACTTCTTCTTTGCTGCTGTTGAAAAGATAATCAAGGACTGCACACTGGGAAGCCGTGATACCAAGCTTTCTCAGCCGGTTATTAAAATCTTTTTCATACACATTATTGATCTGTTTAAACATAAATCCCAGTGTCTGCCGTTCTTTCATATCTCTCCTTCTTTCCATTAATCAGTTTATTCTAGCATATTCATCTATCCCGCGCAATCGCATTTTTCTTCCAGTCCTTTCATCATACGCAGTTCTCGTACCGCATACCCGATCGCTACTACAGCCGCGGCACCGTCTGCGATCGGTCCTGCATACATGACACCATCGATTCCCATAAAAGCCGGAAAGATCAGTATCAGCGGAAGCAGAAAGAATACCTGTCTTGTCAGAGATACCACAATTCCCAGTTTTGCCTTTCCGATCGAGGTAAAGAATCCGGAGGACATCGGCTGGATTCCGTTCAGAAACGTCATAAACATAAAAATCCGAAAATATCTTGATGCAAACCGAAAATATTCCTTGCTTCCTGTTCCGAAGATTCCGACAATCTGTTCCGGGAAAAACTGAAATCCCAGGAAAAACACGACTCCAACCAGAAATGCATACTGAAATGCTGTCGTATACGTCTTTCTGACTCTGTGATACAGTCCTGCTCCATAGTTAAATCCCCAGATTGGCTGGCATCCCTGCGAGATTCCGATTGCAATCGCCATAAAGACCATATTGACCTTTGATATCACTCCGACGCACGCCAGCGGAATATCGGCACCATATGCGGAAACAGCTCCATAATGACGAAGTGTGTTATTCATGGTGATCTGCACAACCGCCATCGCAATCTGATTAATACAGGATGCCATTCCAAGGGACGCTATCATCTTAAATCTTTTCATCCTGGGTCTTAACATTTCCTTTTTCAGATCCATTTTCCTGAATCGCAGAAAATACACGATCACCATCGCACCGGATATGATCTGACCGATCACGGTTGCCCATGCTGCACCCTTAATGCCCCAGTGGAACACAAAGATGAATGTCGGATCCAGAATAGTATTGATCACTGCTCCGGTAAGCATACATACCATAGAATAGGTCGGACTTCTGTCCGCACGGATCATATGATTGCCCCCGGTTGTCAATATCAGGAACGGAATTCCCCAGGCTGTGATCCCGGCATAATCCCTTGCATAGGGCAGTACATTTTCCGTTACCCCGAACAGCTGAAGAAGCGGATTTAAAAACAGCAGCACACACACTGCGATTATAGTTCCACAGATCACCAGCATCGATAATCCTGTTCCGATCACTCTGCAGGCATCTTCCTTTCTTCCTGCTCCCGACTCCAGATTATAGTTGGAAGCACTTCCGATCCCCAGCAGCAATGCCGTTGCCGTACAGATGATCGAAATCGGAAATGCGATGTTGGTCGCAGCATTTCCCAGCATTCCGACTCCCTGCCCGATAAAGATCTGATCTACGATATTATAAAGAGAACTGACCAGCATACTGATGATTGCAGGAATGGCAAACTTCGCAATCAGCCGGCCCTCTTTCTCCGTCGCAAGCGGATTCTGATTCTTCTCTATATCCTCCATAATTCACACTCTCATTCATTAATACTCCCGGATCACACTGCAGATATCCCATACGGTATCAAGCTTTTTCAGATGTTCCAGCGCATCCTTCATATGATACTCCTTGACAGTGTCTGTTACGATTGCAAGTTCGGCTGTATCTTCAGCAACTATTTTCTGGATCACCTTGGAAATACTTACTTTATGCTCTCCGAATACACTTGCAATTGCCGCAAGTACTCCCGGCTTGTTTTCCACCTGCATACGGAGGAAGAATTTATTTCTCACTTCATCCATCGATTTAATCGGTGTATTGCGATAGCAGGTACAGCTGATTCTTCCTGTACAATGATACTGGATATCGCGGATCACATCTATGACATCTCCCATCACTGCGCTTGCAGTCGGGAACTCTCCTGCGCCTCTTCCATAGAACATGACATCATCTACCGCATCTCCATGTACAAATACTGCATTAAAGGAATCTCTTACAGACGCCAGCGGGTGCTCCTGCGCGATCATCATCGGATATACCGCAACCTCGATGCCCTCTTCCGTATTATGCGCAGTTCCCAGAAGCTTGATCACATTTCCGAATTCTTTTGCGTAAAAAATATCTCTTGCAGAAATCTTCGTAATTCCCTCTGTATATACATCAGAAAACGTCACTCTGGAATGAAATGCGATCGAAGCCATGATCGCTACCTTTCTTCCCGCATCAAGACCCTCTATGTCTGCTGTCGGATCTGCCTCGGCATATCCAAGCTCAGTGGCTTTTGCAAGTGCTTCTTCAAAATCCATGCCTTCTTCAAACATCTTTGTCAGGATGTAATTGGTCGTACCATTGACAATACCAATCACTTCATCTATCTCATTTGCTGCCAGACACTGCTTCAGAGGTCGAATAATCGGAATACCACCTGCAACAGCCGCCTCAAACAAAAAGTCCACACCATGCTTTTCTGCTGCATCCAGCAACTCTCTTCCATATTCCGCCACCAGATCCTTATTGGCAGTAATCACATGCTTGCCCGCATTGAGAGCCTCCAGAATCCTTGTCCTTGCAGGCTCAATTCCGCCCATGACCTCTATCACGATCTGAATCTCTTCATCCTGTATGATCTCATCCCAACAGTCCGTTAAAAGAGACGGATCCACTCCTTCTCTCTTTTTCTGCATGTTATGTACAAGTATCTTCTTAATCTCCAGTTTCGCACCGGTCTTTCGCTCCATCTCGTCTGCCTGGCGACAGGTCAGCTTATATACACCACTTCCGACAGTACCCAGTCCTAAAAGTGCCGCCTTCACTACCTTTTCATTTTTCATATCTGATTCACATCCTTTAATTACTATTCTGTCCATAAAAAGAAGTATAACATATTCTGACTGCTCTTTTCAAATCATATTGTTAACTCGATAAATTGTTTCAGGTAGTCCTGGTAGAGTAGGTTAGAGGGCTTTGCCCTCTCTCCCCTCATCAAACCGTGCATGAGGTTCTCCCTCACACGGCTTTCCGACATTCTTCTTTCTACAGCATTACGTCATGCCGTAGCCATTCTTT